>NZ_JBELQB010000013.1:0-128206 GCF_046000485.1 Flavobacterium rhizophilum | reverse complement strand
CCGGGGAACCCTGTAAAGGGTTCCGCAGCCTGTTTGCCTTTAAATTTATTCTTAGTTCTCCTCTCTGTTAATGTAAATCCAACCGGTTTTATTATCACCATTTACACGCTCAATAGCATAATAGTAAGTACCTGTTGGCAGCTCTTTACCATTATCACTTTGTCCATACCATTCATCGATATAGTTAGACTTGCTGTAAACTTCTTCACCATAACGGTTAAAGATGCTTAGTTTAGATACATTAAATCCTGTAAGGTCGAAGTTATCGTTCATTGTATCCCCGTTTGGAGAGATACCTTTTTGAATCATACAATTTGGATTCTCTACCTCGTATTCCATAACAAACGGACAAGCTTCATCATACTCTGTAGGAGTTATAGTTACCTGATAAGCACCCTGCATAGTTGCTACAGCATTAGTCTCTGTTGTTAGTGTAGCCCCGGTTGGGTCAAACCACTCAAACATTACATTAGCACTACTATAAGTACCGTCCAGGAAGTTAACCTGAAGTACAAATTCATTGTTTATACAATCTCCGGTTACTTCAAATTGAGGAGCAGGAACCACAGTCACCATAAAGCTGCTCTCGTCAGAACATTCAGTACCAGGAACCTGAGCGAAGATGTAAACAGTTTGATCTGTTGTTATTTCATCACCCACAGCAAGCATATCGCCTGTTGCACCGGCACCAGTATAATAGTTATTATTTTCGCTTAATGCAGGAAGCACATAAGCACCACATGACGTTAAATCTTCTATCATATCTGCTACAGGCATTTCAACTAAAGTCACCTGTATTGCAGCAGTACTTAAACAACCATTATTATTTACAGTCACTTCATAAACACCACCCTCAGTAACAGTGATACTTGCTGTAGTATCTGCTAATCCTTCATCATTACGAGTCCAGCTTATTGTTACATCGGCTAAATCAAAATCAACCGGAGTTACTGTAATTGTTCCTGACGTTCCTTCACATATAGAGAAATCATCAGTCACTGTAAATTGTGGCGGATTATCTTCTACAACAACGTTAAACGGTTTTACAGAAACACATCCGGTAACAAGACCTTCAACTCTTGCGAATAATGGCTGACCAAACTGAACTGTATTTGTAAATGAAGCATCTACTGCATTCTCCTCTGCTAATGCATCTTCTTCTGTAAGGTAATAAGTAACCTCATAATCAGCCGCATTGAAACCAGCAAGAATTACCGCTTCATTTTGTGTTAAATCAAAAGTATCGAACCCTGAGCTATCGCAGGCAAATAAGTCTATTGCTTCATTAACCGAAGGGAAGTATTCTATTACTACAGAATCATTACCTATACATGTTGACGATAAATATGTAGCACTAATGGTATATGTACCAGGTTCTGTAATCACAACTGAAGTACCTGTCTCTTCCAATTCAGTTTCAACACCATTCGCATCTGTATGAGTCCAGATTATTTCATAATCTTCAGGGTCTAGACCAGAATCCAGCACATATTCCCCTCCTTCACATAATGCATTACCGTTATCTACAAGTAAGTCATCTCCAAGATTGATCTGACCGATATCAAACGGACCGATGAATACTGCAGAGTCCATTGAGTTATCATTTCTGTCTGCAATTACAAGTTTAATATGGTAAGTATTACCCATAACAACATCTGCCTGAGCAGCCATTAATACAGTATTACCATTATAATTGATTGGAGCAGACATATCTCCTAATTCATAGTAACTATCAAAATAATTAACATTTGCATCACCACAACCAGAGTTGTACATGCTATTCCTGATTGTTACAACCGAAACAGGAATATCTGTACCCGGAATTACCGCAAGGTTCTCTGTTGGGGTACCATTCGTAACATCTGTAAGGAAGAAAGCAAACGCATCTGAGAAAGAACACTGGTATGTACCATACTCTTCAGAAGCAAATACAAATGGGAAACTAATATGATTAGTTAACGGAACAAAGTCGAACTCAAGAACAGTAGCATCGTTATAACTCCATAAATCAGGATCGATACCAGAATTTACGATATAATTATATAAATCATCATCACCTGGCCAGAAACCTTCACTTAGGGTATTTGTATTAGGACCAGGAGAACTCATAGCGTTACCAGTTGCAAGGATAACACCCTTCTGCATTGGGAAACCAGACATACCTTTATCAAACATTGCAATACCATTTTCACCGCCCCAGTCGTTTGAAGTACCTGTAGACCATGAAATATTACTTACCTGAGCACATTCTGAAGTAATAAGTACCTCTGTTACAATTTCTTCTACAGAATAAGTTGTATTATCAGCAATAATTGATGCCGGAGTTAACACACAAAGTTCAAATGAAGTTGGTGCTGTAGGATTATTAAGATAATCAGCAAACACCTGTATATAATAAGTTTCACCAGGTGTAAGACCAGATACTGTTGTTGCAGTATCATAACCACAGTAAATATCTGTTAATGCATCACAGTCGGCACCTTCATAAATATTCATATAGTAATAACCGCCTTCCATATTATTAATAGAAACAGAATGTGTAGCTTCTGTAGCAGTAAATGAATACCAAACATCATAAGCAGGCGCCTGCCAGTTACAGCTAGCCATAGTTCCAGAAGAGTTTGCACCTGTTACAGTACCCGTAACACTTTCAATACAGTCTACACCCGGGTTAACCGGTGCTTCTGTAGCATTAGCACAATCGTTATTTTCAATAGCAGTTGTGAAGGCAAATGGACCAGACCACGTGCTGTAGCCGTCTTCGTCTCCACAGTTTGCTCTTACATAGAATACATAAGGAGTCCCTGACTGAAGATTTTCTGCAAGGTATGGATTATCTGTAATAACCTCACCCGCTTCAGTTGGTTCAGGTGAACCATAAGGAAGTACCCATATCTCCCATGTAGTTGCAGTACCCATTTCATCCCAACCTAATAAAGCTGAGTTAAGCTGTAAATCAGTAGCTGTTAGGTTTTGTGGTTTAGGACATGGTGGCGGATCACAAGATACCGGACCTTCAATAACAACTGTACCTTGAGTCTCTGTACCAGGAGTCATGGTATAAACATCTTCAGCAAACGGGCTGTAAATTACAAGACCTTTCTCATAATCATCCCATCCACCTACATTCCAAAATACTTCAATCTCAACATCAGGACATAATGGAATTTCAACAGTACCTGAGTAACCCCAGGTAAATGTATCACCAATAGTTGCTACAGGAACACCTCCCTGAGAAACGGTCATAGTGTTACTTTCCCATCCCCAACCATTAACACTGGTCATTTCAAATACAAAAGTACACTTGTCTTCAGGATTACAAACCTCGGTATTAAAGGCAAACGGGCCTGCCCATCCACTGTTTTCAGTGTCAGAACAAACATATCTTACATAATATTCATAGTTTGTTGCAGCTTCTAAGCCATCTGCAGTTACAGGGTTTTCTGTAGTAGAAGTACCCTCTGTAGCATCAGTAGGAGCATCACCTCCTGCTTCAACAATATAATAATCCCACTCACCTGTTTCTGTTCCTAGCCAGCTTAAATCTGCAGTAGTCATAGTTTCGTTAGAAACCGCTAAGCTAGTTGGAGGAACACACATAGGAGTGTCACAGTTTACTGTTTCAGAATAAAGTAAAGTACCCGATGTACCTTCACCTATTGCTTTTTCATATATAATTTGATCAAATGAGTTTCTTATAGCTATACCAATATCGCTAGACCATCCGCCTACATTCCAAAATAAATCTACAGGCATCCCATTACACACCTGTACCTCTACTTCTACAGGACCTGTACCATCTTCCCAGGTAAAATCAGGACCAAGAACAGCAAGTGTAACTCCGTTTTGAGAAACATTCATTGTATTATCATCAAAACCTCCCCATTGAGAAGTCATTATAAATGTAAGTGTACACTGATCTTCAACTTCACATACCATTGTATTGAACAGGTAAGGACCAGCCCAAGCACTAAATGTACCGTCACCGCAATCAGCTCTTACATAATACTCATAAGGAGTAGCTGCCGTTAAACCTGAAACAGGGAAGTTTGTATTAGAGTCGGCAGTAGTACCAGCACCTGGCGGAACACCTGACCCCGGTGCCTGTACAACATATTCCCATGATGTAGCAGTTCCCATTTCATCCCATGAAAGATCTACTGATGTTAAACCAATATTGGTTGTAGGCAACCCAACCGGCTTTTCACAATGCACCTCCTGAATAAGTAAGGTATATGGAGTAGCCTGAGGAGAGGCATATGTAGATATAACAAAATAATAAGTTGTTCCAGCTGTTACAGCAAAATTTGGTATAGATGCCGGAATTTCATTCCAGTCATAATAAGCACCATCTAAACAGTTTACACCTATATCATCACAAGAACTATAAATAAATATTCCGGAATACTGAAGTACATCTGTAAGGTCTACGCTAATAGTACCATCTGCCGGAGCAGTATAAGAGTAAACCACATCGTCACCACTTAAATATGCACTCCACTCATTAGGCACACAGCTTAATCCAGGTATTCCATCATAATCATCACCATAGTTAGATGTGTTATCTGTAGTTGAAAACGGCAGTGAAGTAATTTCAAGAGGTGCAGCACAAGTATCTCCTAAGCCTACAGTACTAAAAAAGTACGGACCAGCCCACTCACTCTCGTTAACACCTTCTTCACAAACAGATTTCACATAAAATTTATAATCTGTATCCTCAATCAAAGTAGTAGGATCATATTCAGCTGTACCAGTAACACTTACACCTGTACCTGTAGCTGCATCATCAACAGGAAGAACTTCAACCTCCCAAGCTGTCGATGCTCCTGCATCCCAAGTTAAATGAGCACTGTTAAGCCCCATATCTTCTGCCATAAGATTTTCCGGCACAAGACACTCTTCTACAACAGTAACATTATCCACTAACCAACGATCTGCATTATTACCTTCCATTACGAAAGCAATATACACGTTTGTACCGGCAGCAAAACTTGAAAGTGATACAACCACTTCGTTATACTCTGTCTGAACAGGATTAAGATCAAGCTCTTCCCATTCAACTACCTCAGTATAAGCATCTAAATCTGAAGCATCAGTACTAGTAGATACCATTATACGATACAAACCTCCGTTATCTCCATTAAGAGTTAACCTCGAGAAAAAACGTAATTGAGCATTTGCAGGAAGAGATACTGATGGTGTAACTAACCAATCCTGAGGAGTATCGTTCCCAGGCATTGCAGTTTCCCTATCAACAAAAGCAGCATAAGTACCCTCATAAGGAGGATAAAAAGTATTAAGAGGATCTGTGTGTTTCCAAGATTGCACCAATCCCGACCCATTGTTGTAAATTCCCCAGCCTGTAGGTGGCCAGGTACCCTCAAACCCTTCTTGGGCAAGTTGCGAGTAACCGCTCGTCGCCGCTAAGAGCATGAAAAGCAATAGCGTAATTTTTTTCATATTAAATATTTTAGCAGTTTGTTTAACAACTTCGAAAATACTAAAATTTTAAATGATAAAAATTTAACACTATGTTTATTTTGCGTTTTTTGTTAAAAAAAACAAAATAACACCGTGATGTTATAATTTTATTTGTTTTATCCTTTTTTAAACAAAACATATATTTTCCATAAAAAAAGAGACGAATTTTTACTTTTTAACACAAAAGAAGAAGTTTTACTACTTATCTCTCAACAACACAAAAAGGATAAAATCTTACAAAAAAAATGCTAAAAAATATAGATTCAACAATAATGCAAACAAATTGACTTCTAAAAGTTAAGCAAATAAAAACAGAAACTGTTTAAAAGAAATACAGAACAAAAAAAGCATCACCGATTTATAAATCAATGATGCTAATTTAAAGTGACCGCGGAGGGGTTCGAACCCCCAACCCTCAGAGCCGAAATCTGATATTCTATCCAGTTGAACTACGCGGCCTACCAAAAAATTATATGCAATATATAAATTGCTTTATTTTAAGAAAGAAGCCTTTTAACAACAGATGATATAGTTTTACCATCTGCCGAACCGGCAAGCTCTTTAGTAGCGGCTCCCATAGTTTTCCCCATATCTGCCATACCAGAGAAACCGTTAGCCTCTATAATAGCCTTAACTTTAGCTTCAACCTCCTCTTCAGTTAACTGAGCCGGCAAGAACTGCTCAATAATAGCTGCCTGGTCAAGTTCTGGCTTAGCAAGGTCTTCCCTGCCCTGCTCTATATATATAGCTGCGCTGTCTTTTCTTTGCTTAACCAGCTTTTGTAAAAGTTTAATTTCCTCTTCCTGAGCTACATCTTCTTTAGCACCGCTCTCAGTTTGAGCCAGTAATAAAGCCGATTTAACAGCTCTAAGCGCTTCTAACGCTACTGTATCTTTTGCCTTCATGGCTGTTTTCATGGCGTCCATGATTTCCGTTTGTAAACTCATAAGTACAGGTTTTTAAATGTGATGCGAATATAAAAAATTAACCCGAAAGTTATTAAGGCTTTCGGGTTAAAGAATCACATTTGGGTTAGTTTAATCTACATTGTCGTGAAGGAAAGAATTGTTAGAACGTAGCTGTAAATCATCATTACTGTCTGTTCCTAACGAAAACCTTGACTTGCTGTTATCTGCCTTAGAGGCATCCAGGTCAATTCCCATCCTTTTGTAAGCAGGTTCTTTTTCAATTTCATCAATCTTTGCAGAACTGTTGTGGAATTTATAATTAAACTCCTTCATTTTCTTTCTGCGTTCCTCTGCTCTTAACCTTAAAGTTTCCTCAATAGTCATCTCTACCGGAGAAAGCTCATTGAAGCTCTGCTGTGGTTTAGCCGGCTCTTCAGTTTTCTTAAGCGTTATATTAAGCGACTCTTCAACAGGCTCTTCTTTTACTTTATCCTGAGGTTTAGATTCCAGCAGTTCGTTTTCTTTTTCCAGATATTCCTCTAAAGAATACCTTACAACACCGCTTTCGTTAACCTCGGTCATAGGAACTACCTGTACCGGATCTTTAACCTGTATTTCCTTTACTTCCTCATCAAGAGAAAAAAGTGTTTTTTGCTCTTTTGGCTCTTCCCTTCTTATATTTTCTGTATTATTAAGGTCGAAAGAGAAGCTTATCTGCTCTTCTTTAGGAGCCACTACAAACTCAGGGTCTACAACCTCAATATCTCTTATATCCCTTACTTTGGTTTTAGCCTCAACAATTTCGGGCTCAAAAGCCTTTGGTTGCTCTTTTTGTGGCGAAACTATCTCAAAGAACACATCAAGATTATTAATGTAATCAGTAGTAGGAACCAGTTCGTTCTCCACCTCTGTATTAGTTTCGGCTACAGGTTGTGACACCTGAAATTCTTCCTCTTCATCATCCTCCAGTGTAAAAACGACCTTTTTTTCTTCCTGAGGCTCTTCAGCTTTCACTTCCTTCTCAACTTCTGCTTTCTCTTCAATAGCAGGTTCAGGCTTTGTAGCAAAGTCAAAAGACGACATTACCGACCTTTGGTTTAGTTCACTTTCAAGCTTTTGCTCTTCTTCAAGTGCATGGATAATCTTTTTAGGCTCGGTATTTACTATCTCGTTTTGCTGCTCCACATTAAAACCTGTAGCAATAATGGTTACAGAGATAGCTTCCCCTAAAGACTCGTCTTCACCAACACCCATAATAATGTTAGCATTGTAACCTGCCTCAGTCTGGATGTGATCGTTAATCTCACCTATCTCATCAATAGTTATCTCATTAGTACCCGAAACGATTAGCAATAGTACGTTTTTAGCACCTGTAATTTTATTATCATTAAGCAGCGGAGAATCTAATGCATCTACAATAGCATCTTTAGCACGGCTTTCGCCTGATGATACTGCCGACCCCATTATTGCCGTACCGCTGTTTGCCAATACTGTTTTGGCATCCTTAAGGTCAATATTTTGAGTATAGTGATGTGTAATTACCTCTGCAATACCTCTTGAGGCCGTAGCTAACACCTCGTCGGCTTTAGAGAACCCTGCCTTAAAGCCAAGGTTACCATATACTTCTCTTAATTTATTATTATTGATAACGATTAAAGAATCTACCTGCTTTCGAAGTCTTTCAACTCCAAGCATGGCTTGTTCTGAGCGCACTTTACCCTCAAACTGGAATGGTATGGTAACAATACCCACAGTAAGCACATCTCGCTCTTTGGCAAGTTTTGCGATTACCGGAGCAGCACCTGTACCGGTACCACCACCCATACCTGCTGTAATAAATACCATTTTGGTATTAGTATCAAGCATTTTTTCTATTTCCTCAATACTCTCTAAAGCAGACTGCTGTCCTACTTCCGGGTTAGCCCCTGCCCCAAGACCTTCGGTAAGGCTTACACCTAACTGTATCTTGTTTGGAACTGTACTGTTTTGCAGTGCCTGAGAATCAGTATTACACACTACAAAATCTACTCCCTTGATTCCCTGTTTAAACATGTAATTGATAGCGTTGCTTCCGCCACCGCCTACACCAATTACCTTGATTACGTTTGACTGGTTCTTTGGTAAATCAAACGAAATGCTTCCAAATTCTTCATTGCTCATCATAATCAACCGGGTTTTACTCTGCGTTATCTAAAAATTCTTTAATCCTATCTATATATTTATCAAAAAACGACTTCTTAACTTTTCTCTCTGTTGAGTCGTCACTGCTCTTCTCTTTGCCTTCATTTTCAACCGACACCTCTTCCATTTCCTGAACCGGTGCTGTAACGGTTGCCTGTACATTTACCTCTGGCTGTTTTACCGGTTCCGGCTCCCTAACTTCACCTATTGGTGTTGCACTGCGTGTGTTGTTTCTCAAACTATTCATTACAAGACCTACTGCCGTAGCATAAAGTGGACTTGATATTTCCTCGTCTGAATTCCCTGCAAGGTGCTCGTTAGGATATCCAATTCTGGTATCCATACCTGTTATGTACTCTACTAGTTGCTTAATATGCTTAAGCTGAGAACCACCACCTGTTAACACTATACCTGCTATCAGTTTTTTGCGCGGATCTTCGTGCCCGTAAGCCTTAATCTCTGCAAATACCTGTTCTATAATCTCCACTACTCTGGCATGGATAACTTTAGAAAGGTTTTTTAGTGAAATCTCTTTTGGCTCTCTCCCCCTTAAACCAGGTATGGAAACAATCTCATTATCCTTGTTTTCACCCGGCCAGGCCGAACCAAATTTTATTTTAAGCAATTCTGCCTGCTTCTCTATAATAGAGCAGCCCTCTTTTATATCCTCTGTTATTACGTTTCCGCCAAATGGCACTACTGCCGTGTGGCGAATTATTCCGTCTTTAAATATGGCAAGATCTGTTGTACCACCCCCTATATCAATAAGCGCTACACCTGCCTCTTTCTCTTCCTGACTTAAAACTGCATCAGCAGAAGCCAATGGCTCCAATGTTAAACCTGAAAGATCTAATCCCGAACTCTTAATACACCTGCCCACATTCCTTATGGAAGAAGCCTGCCCTACCACTACATGGAAACTAGACTCCAGCCTGCCACCATACATACCAATAGGCTCTTTTATCTCTGTTTGTCCGTCTATTTTAAATTCCTGCGGCAATACATGGATAATTTCCTCTCCCGGCAGCATAGCCAGTTTGTGCACCTGGTTTATTAAAAGGTCGATATCTGCATCACCAATTACCTCTTCAGGATTATGCCTGCTGATATAATCACTATGCTGAATACTCCTTATGTGCTGGCCGGCAATACCCACCACCACATCGTTTATTTTATATCCGCTATCTGCCTCAGCTTCCTGTACGGCCTGCTGTATAGACTGGATAGTTTGTGTAATATTATTAACAACTCCTCTGGCAACACCAAGGCTTTTGGATTTACCAACACCCAAAATTTCAAGCTTTCCGTACTCATTTCTTTTACCTATCATGGCAACAATCTTTGTTGTCCCGATATCCAGACCTACTGCAATGTTATCTTTTTCCATATCCTAATTTTTGGTGCACACAACCTGTTGTGTAAATTTCAGATTTATCGTTTTGTAATTCTCTATCAATGTATCCTTCACTGCATTTTGAAAAAATGCCTTATAATTATTAAACTTCTTCTCTACATTTACCATCCTGCCAAAAAGTATCACATAATTATAATTGCGATTCATCATTTTTAGCGATCCGTTTGGCGTTACTTCTATCCCAATGATATTCTTCCTTAAAAAAGCATCATCATAAATATATCTAACTAACGAATAAAGCTTACTTTTATCAACGACGTTAAGGGCTCCGTTTAACAACAAAACCCTGGCGGTTGAATTCTCAGATAACGGCATTTCAGCCCCCTTGTAATCAATGTAGTACGACTCTCCCCCTTCATAAACCCTTGCTACAGGAACCCTTTGCCTTACAACAGCCTTCAGCCTGCCGTCTACCGTGGCAAACACCTCCGCATCGTCAATCATAGGATTGGATTCGAGTCTTTTCTCCACGCTATTCAAATCTAATTTTTCTTTCGTTATGCTCGCAACACTGTTAAAATTTTGTATCAACAACTTATTAACTTTCTCCGGGGTAATAAACTCCTCAGTATCCGCAAATTCTACGTCGGCAGCCACAAAATGCCTGCTTTCGTTCCTTTTTGAAGAGAAGGAATAAAGGAAAATAACCACTCCCGCGATTACAAAAAGCCTTATATTATCCCAGTTAATTTTTTTCATCAAGCACCTTTTTTATTTCCGGAACTATCTCCCCAATATCACCCGCCCCAATGGTAATAACCACATCGGCATCAGTAATCTTCAAAAACGGAATCACATCCTTTTTTGAAATCAGTTTTTTGTTTGGATTCTCTATTTTGTCCAATAGCCATTTTGAAGTTACACCTTCAATAGGCAGTTCCCTTGCCGGATAAATATCCAACAGTACTATATTTTTAAAAGCTGAAAGGCTCTTAGCAAAACCATCTATAAAATCTCTTGTACGGCTAAACAAATGCGGCTGAAATATTGCCAGTACTTTTTTGTTAGGGTACAGTTCGCTTACTGCCTGATGCACAGCATCAATCTCTGTTGGGTGGTGTGCATAGTCGTCTATATATACCATGTCCGGTTTTTTAACCTGATATGAAAAACGTCTTTTAACACCCTTAAAGCTTTCAAGTGCAGCTTTTATATCACCATCTGCCACGCCGTAGGTTTTAGCCATAGCCAGCGCCATAAGTGCATTGGTAAGGTTATGCCTTCCGGGTAAGGCAAATCGTATATCTGTAATTTTTCCTGATGGTGTTTCGGCATCAAAAACATACCAGCCATTTTGTACCCTTATATTTACCGCATTATAGTCACTACCATTCTCTACACCTACGGTTACTCCTTTAAGCGGAAGATCTTTAGTAACAAACAATTTGGTTTTATCTTCAATCTTATTGGCAAACTCAGTAAACGAAGCCTCTATAGCCGTACTGTCCCCATAAATATCAAGATGATCAGCATCCATAGAGGTTATACACGCCATATTAGGATGCAGATGAAGAAATGAACGGTCAAACTCATCAGCCTCGGCTACCGTTACGGTTTTACCCTCACCAATTACGTTAGAGTTATAGCCTTCTACAATACCACCTAAAAATGCGGTAACATCCACCTTGCTTTCATACAATACGTGTCCCAGTATGCTCGATGTAGTAGTTTTACCATGTGTACCCGCTACTGCAAAGCAGTAAGTACCTTTGGTAATTATACCTAAAACCTCGGCTCTTTTCTTAACTACAAAACCGTTTTTTAGGAAGTAGTTCCACTGGAAGTGCTCTTTAGGTACTGCCGGAGTAACCACAACCAAAGTATTGCTCTTATTAAGAAACGGAAGATCTATAAGTGCTATACTGTCATTAAAATGAACACGTATTCCGTTTCTCTTAAGCTCATCGGTAAGCTGTGTTGAAGTACGGTCGTACCCCGCAACATTTTTACCTATAGATTTAAAATAGCGGGCAAGGGCACTCATACCTATACCTCCTATACCTATAAAATAAACGTTATGTATCTGGTTTAAATCCATATATGCTTAAGCGCTACTTAATCAGTTTTATAATTTCTTCTACTATATCTTTTGTGGCGTTTACCTTAGCCAGTTTTTTTATATTTTCACTTAGCTCCTGCTGTTGTCCATTATTGGCAAGCAGCGCTGAAAATGTACTTTCAAATTCAGTATCAAGCTGTGATTCCTTTAAAAGCAGTGCCCCGCCTTTACTCACAACAGCCTGTGCATTTTTGGTTTGATGATCCTCTGCCACATTTGGCGAAGGAATAAACACTACCGGCTTACCTACAATACACAGCTCTGACACGGATGATGCTCCCGAACGTGATATAATCATATCGGCTGCGGCATATACCAAATCCATCCTGTCTACAAACGACATTACATGAACCTGCTTACCATCGTGATAATGCCTGTATTCCTCAAAATACAACCTGCCACATTGCCACAACACCTGTACTCCCTGCTCCAGCAACCAGCCCAACTCTTTTGCTATTAGTTGGTTTATGCGTCTTGACCCTAAGCTCCCGCCTAAAATCAGGAGTGTTTTTTTATTTGGGTCAAGCTCAAAATGTTGTATCGCCTCTTCCCTTTTATTTTCCACACTAATCAAATCCTGCCTTACAGGGTTACCTGTAAATACAATTTTTGAAGCCGGAAAGAACCTGTCGAGCTTATCATAAGCAACACAAATTGCGTTAGCCTTTTTAGATAGCCATTTGTTGGTAATACCCGGATAGGAATTTTGCTCCTGTATCACTGTAGGCACTCCCATAGACTCTGCCGCCCTTAATAACGGACCACTGGCAAAACCTCCGGTTCCTATAGCCACATCAGGTTTAAACCCCCTTATAATTTTTCTTGATCTAAACAGGCTGTTTAAAAGCTTTACTGGAAACAGGGCATTATCAAGCGTAACCCTTCTTTGTATCCCTGCTATCCACAAGCCTTTTATTTTGTATCCTGCCTGCGGTACTTTTTGCATCTCCATTTTATCCTGCGCACCAACAAAAAGTATTTCACAATCAGGGAAACGTGTTTTTAACTCATTTGCAATGGCAATGGCAGGATAGATGTGTCCTCCTGTGCCTCCTCCGCTCAATATGAATCGTTTTGCTGCCATTGTTATTTTATATTATTCTTTTTTTCTTCGTTTTATATATCAGGGTTTACCCATTACTGCATGCATCGGATTTTTTGTTCCGTCCTCTATCGAGTATGCTGCCGATGTTTCTGTATCTTCAGCTTCCTCCTCCATGTGCTTGTCTATCATTCGTTGCAGGGCGGCTTCACGCTCTTCCTTCTCCAGTCTTTCCTGCTCTACCTCCTCATCTTTTTTGGTTACGCTTAGTATAATACCCACCGCAACGCAGGTCATCCAGATGGAACTACCACCACTACTGATAAGCGGAAGTGTTTGCCCGGTTACAGGCAGCAGCTCTACCGCTACCCCCATATTGATAAGTGCCTGAAATATTATAGGGAACCCAAGCCCTACAATGAGCAGCTTACCAAACAGTGTTTTTGCTTTATGTGCCGAAACCAGAAACCTGAAGAACAGCATAAGATACAGGAACAGCACCCCGATTCCGCCTAACAATCCGTACTCTTCCACAATGATTGCGAAAATAAAGTCGGAAGATGACTGAGGCAAAAAGTTCTTCTGTACACTTTTACCCGGCCCAAGCCCGTAAACCTTACCGGTTGCTATAGCGATTTTTGCTTTCTCAATCTGGTAATCATCCTCACTTGGTTCATCAGAGGTAAATCTTTCAATCCTCGATATCCATGTATCCACCCTGTTAGGCATAGCCTTTGGAAATGCCTTAGCAAACGTTATAAAGAACAGAAGCATAAATATTCCCATCCCTATTACCGTACCCAGATATTTTAACGGATACTTACCCACAAATACCAGCATACAAATCATACTGAATATTAATGCGGTAGTAGAAAAGTTTGCCGGAAGTATTAGTGCCAGCACTATAAATACCGGAATCCACAACTCAATGAACGACGATTTGAAGGTTATTTCTTTCCCTTCAATCTTAGCAAGGTACCTCGCCACATATACCATTAGCACTATCGAAGCTAAGGCCGATGTTTGAAAGGTTACCCCAACAAAAGGCACTTTTATCCAGCGGCTTGCATTAGCCCCGTCTATAACCGTACCCTGAAAAAAGGTATACACCAGCAACAGCGCCACTATAGGCAACAGTATCTTGGATAACCCTTTATAGTAATGATAAGGCACTTTGTGTACAAAATAAATAAGGGTAAAACCTATAAAAATATGCACCAGGTGCTTAACCAGATAACCTATGGTAGACCCCTTACCGATTACATATACAAGGTTTGCACTTGCACTGAAAACCGGCATGAATGATATAAGGGCCAGTAGTACTACAAACGACCAGATCCCCTTATCTCCCTTTAGGCTATTGATTAATTCTTTCATCTTTACTCATTTTTGTCATCCTGACGAAGGAAGGATCTCTACAGATTCTTCGGCTTCATTACATTCCGCTCAGAATGACACCAGTTACTTACTATAAATTTTGCACGGCAGCCTTAAACTGCTTTCCGCGCTCTTCATAATTTTCAAAAAGATCAAAGCTTGCACATGCCGGAGACAGTAAAACCGTATCTCCTTTCTCTGCAAGGCTTTGTGCTATTTTCACTGCCTCAGTCATACTAGTGGTTTCAACCATCACGTCTACCACATTGCTGAAGGCATTCATAATTTTATGATTATCTACACCAAGGCATACAATAGCCTTAACTTTTTCTCTTACCAGCGACATCAGTTCGTCGTAGTCGTTACCTTTATCAACACCACCTACAATCCATACTGTAGGAGTAGTCATACTATCCAGTGCAAAAAACGTAGCATTTGTATTAGTCGCTTTAGAATCGTTTATATACTGAACGTTTTGTATTTTCAATACTTTCTCCAAACGGTGTTCAACCCCCTGAAAATTAGAAAGACTCTCCCTTATGGTATCTTTCCTTATGCGCATAAGCTGCGCTACTGCCGTTGCTGCCATAGCATTTTTTACGTTGTGCTTTCCTTCTAATGATAATTCGTTGATCGGCATAGTAAATTCTTCTTTATTGATGGTTGAAATAATCGTATTGTCTTTTACATAAATCCCCTCTTTTACTTTTCCCGACAGCGAAAAAGGGATGGTTTTCGCTTTGGTTTTATTCTTTTTGAGCCATTTGTTAATCTCTACGTCATCGGCATCATAAATCAGGTAATCATCTTTTGTCTGATTCATGGTGATCCTGAACTTTGCTTCTATATACAGCTCATAATTATATTCATACCTGTCCAAATGATCCGGACTTAAATTTGTTATCACTGCTATGTTAGGACTGTAAGTCTCTATACCGTCCAGCTGAAAACTGCTTAACTCCAGCACATAGCCCTCATGTTTATTTTCCGCAACCTGCCAGGCAAAACTTTTACCTATGTTACCTGCCAGCCCCATGTTTAAACCTCCCTGCCTCATCAGGTAATGCGTTAGCATGGTTGTAGTGGTTTTTCCGTTACTGCCGGTTATACCTATAGTTTTATAATCCATAAACTTATAGGCAAACTCAATTTCAGATATTACAGGAATACCTTTCTTTTTAAGCAGCTTTACAATGGGCGACTTATCCGGGATACCTGGGCTTTTCATCACCACATCGGCATTAAGAATTAGCTCTTCCGTGTGCTTCTCCTCTTCCCACTCCAGTTTATTAAGTGCAAGAACTTCTTTATAGTTGTTTTTTATTTTCCCGAAATCAGACACAAACACGTCATATCCTTTTTTCTTTCCGAGAATTGCGGTTCCTACCCCGCTTTCTCCGCCGCCTAAAACTACTAACCTCATACTACCTTAGTTTTAATGAAACCAGTGAGAAAATGGCTAACAGTATTCCCACAATCCAGAAACGGGCAACAATCTTACTTTCATGGTATCCCTTTTTCTGGTAATGATGGTGTAGTGGCGACATCAGGAATATCCGTCGGCCTTCACCATATTTCTTCTTCGTATACTTAAAGTATCCTACCTGCAGTACTACCGAAAGGTTCTCTGCAAGAAAGATCCCGCATAAAATCGGTATCAGTAATTCCTTTCTAACTGCAATAGCCATTACCGCTATTATACCTCCTATGGTAAGACTACCGGTATCTCCCATAAATACCGATGCCGGATAGGTATTGTACCAAAGGAAACCTATTAAAGCCCCTACAAAGGCTGAGATAAACACCGTCATCTCGCCTGAGTTAGGTATATACATTATATTCAGATAATTTGAAAAAATGATATTACCCGAAACGAATGCAAATATCCCAAGGGTGAGCACCGCTATAGCCGATGTTCCTGCAGCGAGCCCGTCTATACCATCGGTAAGGTTAGCTCCGTTAGAGACCGCTGTAACAATAAATATTACCATTGGTATGAATATTAACCATGCATAATTTTTATAGTTATCGCCTGTCCAGGCTAACAATTCGGCATAATCAAACTCATTATTTTTAAAGAACGGGATGGTGGTTGCTGTAGATTTCTCCTCCTGTGCCTTTACGTTAGACTGCACCTGCTCGGTACTGTAAATATTACCTTTAGAAGTATCTGTTCTTACCGTGACTCCCGGATGGAAATACAGTATATATCCCACTATTAGGCCAAGACCAACCTGTCCCACAACTTTAAATCTTCCTTTAAGACCTTCTTTATCTTTTTTGAATATCTTGATATAGTCGTCAATAAACCCGATGGTTCCCATCCAGAGTGTAGTGACTATAAGCAGCATTACATAAATATTATCCAGCTTTGCCAAAAGAATTACCGGAATAAGGGTTGCCATAATGATTATTAATCCACCCATGGTAGGTGTGCCCGCTTTTTGAGCCTGCCCCTCAAGACCAAGTTCCCTTACGGTTTCACCTATTTGCTGTCTTCTTAAAAAGTTGATAATCTTTTTACCGAAAACAGTTGATATAAGCAATGAAAGGATTACTGCCATACCCGAACGGAAGGTAATGTACTGAAACACCCCTGCCCCCGGAACGTCAAAATGTTTGTCTAAATAATCAAATAAATAATACAGCATAAAGAGCGCTTATTTGTTTAGTTCTTTTAAAATTTCCTTTACTATTTGCATATCATCAAAATCATGGCGAACACCTTTAATCTCCTGATAGGTTTCATGTCCTTTGCCCGCTATGAGTATAATGTCGTTCGGTTTAGCCAGTTGGCATGCTATTTTAATAGCCTGCTTTCTTTCTACCACCGAAAGTGTCTTTTTGTAATTTTGAGGCTCTACGCCTTTTTCCATATCCTCTATAATATCTATAGGATCTTCGCTTCGCGGATTGTCCGATGTGAAAATAGCAATATCACTTTTTGATGAAGCTATATGTGCCATTACCGGACGTTTGGTTTTATCCCTGTCTCCGCCACAGCCTACAATAGTTATAAGCTGTTCGTTTCTTGTCCGTATATCCTCTATCGTTTTTAAAACATTGTCAAGTGCATCCGGTGTGTGGGCATAATCAACAATTGCTGTGATTTGTGATGGTCCCGAAACAATAAACTGAAAACGTCCTGAAACACTTTCCAACTCACTCATAAGGCGAAGTACCTCCATATCTTCCAGTCCTAAATTGATAGCCGCCGCATATATAGCCAGTAAGTTGTAAGCATTAAAAGCCCCTATAAGCTTAACCCAAACTTCCTGATCGTTTATTTTTAATAACAGTCCCGAAAACTGGCTTTCCAGTATCTGAGCCCTGTAATCGGCATAGGTTTTTAGCGCATAGGTCAGCTTTTTGGCTACCGTATTCTGTAACATCACCAGTCCGTTCTTATCATCAATATTCGTAAGTGCAAACGCCGATTTCGGCAACTTGTCAAAAAACGACTTTTTCACATCCCTATACTCACTAAACGATTTGTGATAATCCAGGTGATCGTGACTAAGGTTGGTAAAAATACCTCCGGCAAAATGAAGCCCCTCAGTCCTTTTTTGGTGAATACCATGTGAACTCACCTCCATAAAGCAATATTCCACACCTTCTTGCTGCATTTCGCTCAAATAGCGGTTAATGGTTAAAGAGTCGGGTGTAGTATGTGTTGCTTTATATTCCTTATCTCCTACCAATATTTTTACCGTAGAAAGCAATCCTACCTTATAGCCTGCCTTTTTAAACAACTGGTACAGCAATGTTGCTATAGTGGTTTTACCATTTGTACCGGTTATACCAACCAGTTTGAGATTGTTAGACGGGTTACCATAATAGTTAGCTGCCATAAAAGCCAGTGCCTTATGACTGTTTTTTACCAGCACGTAGGTAATATTTTCGCTAAGCTCATCAGGAAATTCCTCACAAACAATAGCTTTTGCACCCAAACTTATAGCCTTATCTATATAATCATGTCCATTAGAAACCGTACCGTTTATGGCAACAAAAACATCTCCCTTACCTATTTGGCGGGAGTCAAACTCAACTTTATTCACAGTAATATCGGTAGAACCCTTTACTGCTTCAAGAGAAGCTTTGTATAATATGTCTTTTAATACCTTCACGACGATAATTCTAATGTTATAATTTGATCCCTTTCATAAGGCTGCCCTGCAGCCACCGATTGTTTTTTTACCTTACCCATACCCTTTACCTCTACCTTAAGCCCCATATTCCCTAAAAGGGCTACCGCATCCATGCCGCTCATACCAACAAGGTTAGGTATGGTATTGTATTTTTTTTGAGCCTTAGTATAGTACGACTCATACTTTTTATCCTGTTGCTCTACTTCCCTGTCAAGATTATCTATCTGGTTAGTAGAAGGCACATCTGTAAATATCTTTTGGGCTATCCTTTTAAATACAGGGCCCGATACATCGGCTCCATAATACCCTTTATAAATACTAGGCTTATGTATAACCACTATACAGGAGTACTTAGGATTATCTGCCGGGAAATAACCTGCAAAAGACGACGAGTAATACATACCGTTATCCTTCCCTTTTCCGCGGCCGTAATTCACCTGAGCCGTTCCTGTTTTACCTGCCATCGAAAAATCTTTTGAATACAGTTTAGAACCTGTACCTTTTTTTACTACGTTTTCCAGTACAGCCTTTACCTTATCAATAGTTTCCTGAGAACATATTTTTGGGTTTAAAACCTCTTTATCAAACTTCTTTATGGTTTTGTTCCACTCTTTTATCTCCTGAACAAAAAGCGGTTTAACCATCTCCCCATCATTTGCCACAGCATTGTAAAGCGATAGTGTTTGCAACGGAGTCATACTCAAACCATAACCAAAAGCCATCCATGGTAGTGATATACCAGACCACGACTTGTCTCCCGGTTGTGGGATTTTTGGCCTTCCTTCACCTTTAATGGAAACTCCCAACCTGTTGTTTAAACCAAAAGCATTAATGTGATCTACAAATTGCTTAGGATTATCTTTATAATTATCATATACCGCCTGAACAAGCACTGTATTTGAAGACAGCTCAAAACCTCTTGCCAGTGATATTTTACCATAACCACCTCTGCGCGAGTCACGTACTTTTCTTTTATAATAAGTCACTATACCATCGTGAGTATCATATACCTCACTGGTATCTACTTTTTTATCTTCAAGCAAGGCAATAAGCGATGCCAACTTAAAAGTAGACCCCGGCTCCTGCGACTCTCCTACAGCATAATTAATAGTTTCGTAATATGAACCGTCAGTCGCCCTACCTAAATTTGAAATAGCCCTTACATAACCGGTTTTGGTTTCCATAACCACCACACAACCATGATCGGCCTCATAATATTCCAACTGCTTTAATAAAGCATGGTGGGCAATATCCTGTATATATACATCTATAGTCGAAACAATATCGCACCCGTCTATAGGCTCTATCTGATTGTTATCTCCTATTGGTTTCCATTGGTTTTTGGCAATCTTCTGCATCATCTGCTTACCATCCTTACCATCAAGGTATTCGGCAAACGCACCTTCAATACCGACTTCACGCTCATTACCACTACTGTCAAGCCTGTCGTAACCTATCGTTCTTTTTGCAATCTTACCTATAGGATGCTCCCTAACGGTACGTTGCTCTGTAATCATACCACCTTTGTACGCCCCAAGGTTAAACAGCGGAAAGCTTTTCACCCTCATATACTGGGTATAACTTAACCCTCTGGCAATAAACAGATACCTGTTATGGTTATTACGCGCCCTTTTAAGGGTATTATAATAATAGGCAGACGGCTTACCAAACATTACCGATAGTGAATCAGACAATGGTTTTAAATACTCCTTAAAGTTTTCACTTTTAGAAGCCATCGCATCAAACCTTATATCATAATTAGGTATTGATGTTGCCAGCAAACTCCCGTCAGACGAGTACACATTACCCCTGTTAGCCGGTATGGTTATTTCCCTAACCGTACGTTTTTGTGCCAGGTCACGGTAATATTCACCTTCAACCCATTGAATATTGGTGAGCTTTACAGCTACAAGAATAGCCATCACAAAAATTGCGAAGGCTACCAGGTATATTCTGTAAGAGATATGTTTATCTTCAGCTCCCATATCTTCAATTTATATTTTAATCTTCCGTTTTATAAACCTTTATCTTCTTTGGCGGAACCGATGCCGGATAAATTCCCTTCGGCTCCATTTTTTTTGATATTGTGGACTCCATTTTAAGCTTCATCAGTTGAGACCTCATATCCACAAACTCCGACCGCAGCTTTTTAACCTCATCATTCAGTTCGGTTTTACGATACACCTTTTGCTCATAATTGTGCGAATTTGCAATAAGCACCATAGCTACTAAAATCAGAAACACGATAAAGCGCCAGTTTTTAACCGACCCCTCATCTACCAGATATTTAGCTTTCAGTAAACCGTAAACACCACCTTTCATGACCTTATAGTTTTTCTGCAATTCTTAACTTGGCACTTCTTGCCCTGTTATTAACCTCTATTTCTTCCTCTGTAGGAACGATTAGTTTTCCAACCGCTTTTAAAGGCACTTCAAAATTCCCGAACATATCACGCTCAGGCTCTCCTTCAAACATACCGTTCCTTATAAAGCGTTTTACCAACCTATCTTCAAGCGAGTGGTACGAAATAACACTCAACCTTCCACCCGGCCTTAACACCTCTAGAGTCTGCTCTAAGAACTCTTTTAGCACATCAATCTCCTGATTCACCTCTATACGGATAGCCTGATAGATTTGCGCGAGTATCTTATTACTTTTATGAGCCGGTAAAAAACGGCTAAGCACCTGCTTAAGCTGTTCAGTACTTTTTATACTATTATCACGCCTTGCATTTACTATAGTATTTGCCAGCGCTCCTGCATTTTTAAGCTCTCCATAGTCAAAAAACATTTTTTTAAGCTGCTGTTCCTCATACTCATTTACCACATTGTAAGCACTAACAGCACTTTTTTGATTCATACGCATATCCAGCTCAGCATCAAAACGGGTAGAAAAACCACGTTCTGCCACATCAAACTGATGTGAGGAAACACCAAAATCTCCTAGTACTCCGTCTACCTCCTTAATACCATAAAACCTCAAGTACCTTTTTAAGAACCTGAAGTTTTCCGGAATCAAAGTAAATCTGTCGTCCTGTATCACATTTGCCTGCGCATCCTCATCCTGATCAAAAGCAAACAGTTTCCCGTTAGGACCCAACCTACTCATTATCTCCCTGGAGTGCCCTCCGCCACCAAAGGTGACATCCACATACACCCCGTCCGGTTTTATATCGAGTCCGTCTACGGTTTCTTTCAGCAAAACCGGGTTATGATATTCCATCGTCGTCATCATTTAAATTCCCCATTACTTCTTCTGCAAGATCAGCAAAATCAACAACCGAGTCGTCTATTGATTTTTCATACTTATCTTTGTCCCAAATCTCAACAATGTTAACCGCCGAAGAAAGCACTATCTCTTTATCAATCCCTGCAAAAGCAACAAGATCTTTTGAAATCAATAGCCTACCGGCAGCATCTATCTCCACGATTTTCACACCTGCTGTAAACCTGCGGATGAAATCGTTATTCTTCTTTACAAAACGATTCAGCTTATTTATTTTCTGCATCATTTTATCCCACTCTGCCATTGGATACAATTCCAGACATGGTTGAAAAACCGAGCGTTTTAAAACGAAACCATCTTCCAGGCCGGCATGCAATTGTTTCTTCAAAGGGGCAGGAATCATCAGCCTTCCCTTCGAATCTACCTTACATTCATATGTCCCTACAATGGTATTCAAGCAGTTACGTTTTGGGTTGTTTATTAGCAAATATATGGAAATATTTACCACTTATTACCACTTCCTACCACTTTGTTAATAAGTTTTACCCTCACATACCCACATGACAGAATTTTCTGCTACTCATCTCATTACTAACCTTTAAATAAATTTTAGCTTTTAAAAAGATATGATAGGGATTTTTTAATTTTTTAAGACTTATTAACACCTACACTAAAAAAATTTAATTTTTTGAGAATAGATTATTTTTTTAACATTAAAAATTAAAAATCAGGTATTTACACTCCAAAAAAGAGCTAAGTGATGCTTGCTGAATAAATTTCGCATGCATGCATAAAAATAAAGCCCGAATATTATCTATAATATTATATATTTGTGCATATTTGAAATTGTTACAAATTTAACATGCATACCACCAAGAAAGAAGGTAAATACACTTATTATGAAGCCGGTGAAGGCACTCCGATAATCATACTTCATGGACTTATGGGAGGACTGAGTAACTTTGACGGTGTTGCAAAATACTTCCCGAAAGAAGGCTATAAAGTAGTTATCCCTGAACTGCCTATATACACACAGAGTATTTTAAAGACTAACGTAAAGGCTTTTGCTAAGTGGGTAAAAGACTTTATTACCCATATGGGATATGACAGGGTTATAATGCTGGGCAACTCCCTTGGGGGACATATAGCATTATACCATACTAAAATGTATCCTGAAAAAATGCTGGGACTTATCATTACCGGAAGCTCAGGGTTATACGAAAGTGCAATGGGTGACAGTTACCCAAGACGTGGCGACTATGAATACATTAAAAGAAAAGCTCAGGATGTATTTTATGACCCGGCGGTAGCAACAAAAGAAATCGTTGACGAGGTTTTTGAAACAGCTAACGACAGGCTTAAGCTTATAAAAACCCTTACGATTGCAAAAAGCGCCATACGCCACAACATGGCTAATGACCTTCCTAAAATGCACATTCCTACCTGTATTATATGGGGGCGAAACGATAAGGTTACACCTCCTGAAGTTGCAGAGGAGTTCCACAGCTTACTACCAAACTCTGACTTATACTGGATTGACCAGTGCGGACACGCAGCCATGATGGAGCATCCGGATGAGTTTAACAGACTAATGCACGAATGGCTTAAAAAGTCAAACATATAAAAATACAGAATCCGGCTCCTGCCGGATTTTTAATATAATCCCGTACATAATACCATTTGTATATTTATACCTAAATTTGCAGACATACGGCCTGGCCGGGAAACCAAAATTTTAAAAGATGAAGATAGATACAGCCGAATTTATTATCAGTAACTCTGACGTAAGCAAATGCCCTAAGGAACCACTTCCTGAGTACGCCTTTATAGGACGCTCTAACGTTGGAAAGTCATCCCTTATAAACATGCTTACCAATAATAAGAACTTGGCTAAAACTTCATCCAAGCCCGGAAAAACACAACTTATAAACCATTTCAAGATAAACAGTAACTGGTTTTTGGTCGACTTACCGGGATATGGTTATGCAAAGGTTTCAAAACATACCAAACAGGTTTTCCAAAAATTCATTACCGAATATTTTGAGAAACGTGAACAACTGGTATGCGCTTTTGTTTTAATTGACATTAGGCACGAGGCTCAAAAAATAGACCTTGAGTTTATTAACTACCTTGGTGAGACTGAAGTTCCCTTCTGTATTATTTTTACCAAAGCCGATAAAATAAGTAAAGGAAAAATAAGTCAGCATATTGCAGCTTATAAAAAGCAGCTTTTAGCAAACAACTGGGAAGAAATGCCTCCGCATTTTGTAACCTCATCACAGGATGGTACAGGTCGCGACACTCTATTAGAGTATATAGACGAGGTAAACCAATCGATATTCAATAATACCGATTTTGTATAATCACAATAGCTTTTCCATAAAGTAATTAGTTAATACCTGTCCGTTTCGCTCCACCTGCTGTTGTTTCAACACAGTATAGCCATGCTTTTCAAAAAAGGGTTTTGCCGTTATTGAAGCTGCCACCGTTATCCTGCTAACACTATTAGCAATGATATACTGTTCTATAGCTTCCTTAATTAAAGTAGCCACACCACACCCCTGGTGATCTTTATGCACAAAAAGATGATCAAAATACCCCGATGCATCAATATCACCAAAACCTGCAATAACACCGTTGTGTTCTGCCACTATCGTGTAGTTTTGGGAAAGCACCTTAGACCAACGGTTATAATCCAGTTCGGCCGGAGCCCATGCATCCAGTTGCGCATCGGTATAGTCCTTTTTATTTACCGTATGGACGGTTTGGTAAAACAGGCTTACTACCTCATTACAGTCTTCTTCTTTATATTGGCGAATGGTATACATATATACAAGCAAAAAGCGGCCGGAGCCGCTTTAATTAATTATCGTCTTTTTTAAGCTCAAGCTTCTCAGCAAAGTAATCACAAAAGTCTCTCATGGTCTCTGCCATCTTAGTTTCGGTAGTAGCACGCTCAAAAGTATGTGACATGGAAACCAGTGTTTGGTGGAAAAATACCTTCATTTCATCTACCGGCATATCTTTAGTCCATAAATCAATACGCATGCTCTCCTGGTTTTTAGGATCCCACACCGAAAGCATCATGGCTTTCGTTTCCTGATTTACAACACCACCATCGCGGGCTGTCCATCTCAGTTTCTCAGGAACTCTGTTCTCATCAAGCTCAACGTTTACTTTTATCTCTGATTTAAGTGTATTCTTAGACATTATTTTTTGGGTTTGTATTTAGAGTTATCAAAAATTGTTTTCGCATCCGTGTTTAAAAGATCCTGCAAAGTTACATCTTTATTGTTTTCCATGTATGCCCTAACAATTTGCCACCCCATCCAGACACCTAACCTACCCGGAGATTCGTTATCCAACTCAAGGTAAAACTTAGAGAAAGGTGCCGGGTTTACAAAGCGTGCAGCCAGTTTAGCATCGGTATCAAATAAAAGTTTGTTCTCTACAAAGTAGCGCCAAATTTCAGATTCATTTTCTTCTGCCCATAGTTCCTGTTCTTCAGTATAGCCCATTTTAGCCGCATCTGTAGTATTAGGAATAATAACATCTTTCATATAAAGCTCCTTACCAAAATATACTATAAGCGCCAAAAATGTTCTGTTTTTAGGAGGTGCAATGTAATCTGTCGCGAAAGACGAAACCACATCAGGCACTATCTGGTTTGGCTCAAAAGTCTGCACCTGATAACTAGGTAAACCATCATACAGTTTATTATCCTTACCTAAATACAGATTAATAGGTATAGCTACCATATTTATTTCCGGCGAGTATACTGCCCTTTGACTTTCATCATCAGATATAATGGTAAATACCTCAGGCGTATTAAAATCGTTAAAATAATATTTTATGTGTTTGAATGCCGACTCCAAGTCCCCTTCAAGTGTGTTGAATTTGGTAAACTCCTTATCGGTTTCCTCTTTCAGCTGACGCATAAAAGGATCATTCATATTATTCACCCATACCGAATCAGGGAAGTTTTCAGGAAAAAAATAAGGATAAGCCTTTTTCAGCTTCGGCAAATCTTCTGGTTTGCTATTATAGAATACATCGTCAAACCTTACAATTTCAACCTCACCCACCTCTACTTTATCAATTTCTTTTTCAATTTCGTTCTTACCGTTACACGATATTAATACAAGCGGAAAGATTAAAAACAGAATATATTTCTTCATAATTTGTGTTGTTATTTAAAGTTTTCCTGTTTGGAATTATTTACTTTTATAGAGTATTTTTGTGCAAATATACATTACTAAACCTAATACCAAATATAATGGCTGCAACCCGAAAATTTAAAACCGAAACTGCAAACGAATATATTGTAAACTGGCTGCGTGATTATGCAACTAACGCAAAAGTAAAAGGTTTTGTTGTAGGAATATCGGGCGGAATTGATTCGGCAGTAACATCCAGCCTTTGTGCTCAAACCGGTTTACCTACACTATGTGTGGAGATGCCTATACACCAGGCCCAAAATCAGGTTAGCCGAGGCAGGGAACACATAAAGCAGCTTATGGAAAGGTTTGATAATGTATTTACAGTGGAGGCCGACCTTACCCCTGTTTTTGAAACTTTTAGAAAACAGGTTCCCGAAACCGAAAACCAATACCTGCAGGACTTAACTCTTGCTAACACAAGAGCCCGACTAAGAATGACTACCCTGTACTACTTTGCCGGGATAAACAGTGCCCTTGTAGCAGGAACAGGCAATAAAGTAGAAGATTTTGGAGTTGGTTTCTTTACCAAATATGGTGACGGCGGTGTAGACCTTAGCCCTATTGCCGATTTAATGAAATCGGAAGTACGTGAACTTGCTAAATATCTTAAAGTTCCGGAGAGTATTATTGTTGCAAAACCTACCGACGGATTGTTTGGTGATGACCGTAGTGATGAAGATCAGTTAGGGGCAAGTTATGACGAACTGGAATGGGCAATGCTCGAAGCTGAAAAAGGGAAAAAGCATGACGACTTTACCGGCAGGCAAAAAGAGGTTTTTAACATTTATTTAAGATTAAACGCTATTAACCAGCACAAAATGAACCCAATACCGGTATGTGAGATACCATTAAATTTGAAATAAAATTCTTTCATTCACAATACTTTAAGATTTTAATAAGATTTTAATTGCTAACTTTACTGTAAGTTTTAACTCAAAAAATAGCAATTATGATCAAACTATGCTTAGCGGATAACCATCCTGTAGTACACTACGGAATGAAGGCATATTTTAGCGAAAATCCGGAAATCAGCTTTGCAGGGGTGGTAAACAATCTGGAAGGGCTTATGGACGTGCTGAAAAAAAAGACTGTTGATGCCGCCATTATTGACCTGGAGTTAGACGGCTTAACGAGTATAAGCTCTGTTAAATCTCTTGTTAAAGACTATCCCGACACCAAGATTGTGATTTTTACCAATCTTGCAGAACAGATATATGCTCCAAATGCCTTAAAGGCGGGAGTATCAGCTTATGTACACAAAAATGCCCGAATGGAAGATCTTGAAGATGCCATTAAAAGGGTAATGCAGGGGGAAGTGGTATTTAGCGATCTTGTTAAAAAGAACCTTGCACTGCTTAATAAGGGTAAAAAATCTGAAAGACTCTACAGAAAGCTTTCTTCACGTGAGATTGAAGTATTACGCTACTTAAGTGAGGGTAAAAAGAATAAGGAAATAGCAAAACTGCTTGACCTTAATGAAAAAACTATAAGTACTTATAAATTAAGGTTACTTACCAAACTGCACGTTACTAACTTAGTAGACTTAGTTAACAAAGCTAAAACACTGGAAATAGTTTAACCCTAACATTCATTCCGGAAAAACAACTCTACCAAACCAATCACCTTTATATATTATCGAATTTTTTTGAGATGCTTTATATAAACATAAACGCATCGTGGGATAGTATTGCCTATGTAGTGCGTATACGCTCTATACGTTTAAGTACGTTTTTATTAAGCTCGGTATAATCCATGATATCCTGCATAGCCTCACTGTTATCTCCATCGGGTGTAATTTGTGCTATGAGCTCATGTATAAGCTTTGTAATAAGGCGTGACCTTAAATCAAAAATGATTTGGGTAACATGTTCCTCCACGGTCATGTCTTTAAGCTTAACCGGAATTTGCTGCTTGTCTTCCCATTCGCTTAGCAAATACCTGTCGTCATCCATATAAATATCAGACACTACATTTTGCAACTCAGAAGGAAGATGATTAACAAAGTTTTCCTGCTTGATTTCTTTATTAAGATAAATATCTATAAGCTGCTTATAAAGGGCACTGAATGTAGGGTGAGTAAATTCTACCTCATCTTCCTGTAAGTTAAGGTAAACCCACTCATACACTTTACAGGCTTGGGTTTCGGTAAAGTTCACCTCATCCCCAAATTCGTTATACTTGGTAAATACGTTTTTAAACTCGCAATCTTTATCTCCATACAACTGTAAAGCCTTTACAATTTCGTACTCAATACCACTTAGATCGTCAGGCCTAATTTTCTGTTCAGTTGGTATCTCTTCCACTACAGGCTGCAAAGCTTTAGCTTTTTGCTCCTCCTTCATTTTCTTACCGGCTTCGGCTATATCCTTTTGCACCAACTGTGCCAGTGTACTTATAAGTACCTGTTCAGATATATCCATAATACGGGCACATTCCTGTATGTATACCTCCTGCTGAATCCTATCGGGTATTTTTGAGATACTATTTACAATATCTCTTATAAGTCCGGCTTTTTTTACAGGATCGTTTTTAGCCTCATCCATAAGAAGGGAAGCCTTAAACTGAATAAAATCCTTCGCGTTATCCTGCAGGTAAGCAATAAGCTCATCATAAGATGATTTTTTAGCAAAACTATCAGGATCTTCGCCATCGGGGAATGTACAAACCTTTACATTCATACCTTCCTCAAGGATAAGGTCTATACCCCTAAGCGATGCCCTAAGCCCCGCCGCATCTCCGTCAAAAAGTACCGTAATGTTTTTGGTAAGCCTGTTTACAAGACGAATCTGATCGGGGGTTAAAGCAGTACCGGAAGATGCCACAACATTTTCCACACCTGCCTGATGCAGTTGTATCACATCGGTATATCCTTCAACCAGGAAACAGTTATCCAGTTTGGCTATAGCCTGCTTTGCATGATAAATACCATACAATACTTTACTTTTATGGTAAATATCACTCTCGGGAGAGTTAAGGTATTTAGCCGCCTTTTTATCATTACCCAAAATACGTCCGCCGAATCCTAAAACACGACCCGACATACTTTGTATAGGAAACATAACACGTCCGCGGAACCTATCGGCATTCCTGCCATCCTCACGCACTATGGTCAATCCTGTTTTTTCAAGGAATTCAAGCTTATACCCTTTGCCAAGAGCCTCTTTGCTAAAAGCATCCCACTCCTCCGGCGAATACCCCAAACCAAACTTTTTGATGGTTTCTCCGGTAAAACCTCTTTCCTTAAAATAAGAATAGCCTATAGCCTGACCTTCGTCGGTATTTAAAAGTGTACTGTGAAAATATTTTTGGGCAAATTCGGAAACCAGATACATACTCTCCCTTTCATTGGCTACTGCCTTCTGCTCGTCTGTCTGTTCTGTTTCCTCAATTTCGATATTGTACCTTTTCGCTAAGTAGCGAATAGCCTCAGGATACGAGAAATGTTCATGCTCCATAAGGAAGGCGACAACATTACCCCCTTTACCCGAACTGAAATCTTTCCATATCTGCTTTACGGGCGATACCATAAACGACGGTGACTTCTCGTTACTAAACGGACTAAGCCCTTTAAAGTTACTACCGGCACGCTTAAGGTTTATAAAATCGCCTATAACCTCCTCAACGCGGGCAGTTTCAAAAACAGTATCTATGGTACTTTGTGAAATCAAGGCTTAGTCAAATATTAAAAAGGGGTGTAAAGTTACAAAGAAATACAGTGATTTAAAGATAGTAATTATCGAGATTACTCCTTACCTGCTAAACTATCTATCATGCCGTTAAAAATAAAGTAATGAAACGGCAGTACCGAATACCAGTACAACCTACCCCACAAGCCTTTAGGCCTAAAAACAGCCCTTTGCCACAGCTTACCCTTCTCTAACCTGAATTCCAGCCAAGCCTCTCCGGGCAGTTTCATTTCGGCATAAAGTAACAGGCGTTTCTCTTTTTTATCAGCAAAAAGCACGCGCCAAAAGTCTAGCGCATCACCTGGTTGTAGTTTAGAAACATGGGTGCGCCCTCTTCTTAACCCTATACCTCCAAACATTTTATCCATAAAACCCCTTGCCTTCCATAAAAAATTGCCGTAGTACCAACCCGTTTGCCCACCCAGAGCCCATATACGGTTAAGTACTTCTTCTTCGTTTGTCACTTTGCGTGACTTTATATCCTTAAAACAACCATATTTAGGGATAGTAATATATTTGGAGATCTTCTCACTAAAGCGTCCGCTAACAATAGAATCTTTCCAACTGGAAAGTATGGCATCTTCTTCTATTTTCTGAAAAGCCTTTTCAACAGCTTCCCTATAGGTTATAGGATGTACGTTTAGTATTTCACTAAGGTTATTAGGTCGTCCTACAATGGTAATCTTCATACTATCTACCAGAGAAGCAGCGAGCTTAAACGTGGTAGAGGTGACAAAATACAACCAGTAAGACGATAGTTTAGGCGTCATTACCGGAAGCGTGAGTATGTACCGTTTAAGCCCCCTTACTTCGGCAAAAATGAGTAACATTTTTTTATAGGTAAGTACCTCGGGACCGTATATATCGTAGTTGTTATTGTAGAGCTGTTTATTCCCTGCTGCCTTAGAAAGATAACTGAGAACATCCCTTATGGCGATGGGCTGTGTTTTTGTGTTAAGCCATTTTGGGGTAACCATAACCGGAAGCTTTTCTACAAGGTCTCTTATAATTTCGAAGGATGCACTACCACTCCCTACTATTATACCCGCCCTGAAAGCGGTAAGAGCATAAGTACCGGTACTAAGCACCTGTTCTACCTGTTTCCTGGAACGCAAATGTTTGGAAAGTACTTCCTCGTTAACAATACCACTTAGATAGATAACCTGCTGTAGTGACGTCCCCTTTACATAGTCTATAAAATTATAGGCACAGGCAAGTTCCTGCTTTTCAAAATCGGCGGAGGCCGACATAGAATGCATTAAATAATAGGCAACATCAATATCTTTAGGGATTTGTACAGCCGAGGAATACACCAAAAAATCAATCTCTATAAAGGTTAGTGATTCCAGATCTTTGAACTCCTCAGGTATCCTGTTAAGGTCTCTCACACAGCATACCAACTCATGCCCGGCTTCCAGCAAAAACGGAATCAGTCTTTTACCGATATAACCTGTGGTACCTGTAACGAGAATTTTCATAGTGTAAGAATAATTCTTATAAAGTTAGTCACAACTTTACAAAAACACACCATAAACAATTGTTATTTAATTACTAAAGACTAACTCAAATCTTCCACATCAAGCAGATTGTGTTTAAGGGCAAATACAATAACACCAATAAAGTTTTTGGCTCCTACTTTTGTTATCATACGTTGCCTGTGAGTTTCAACAGTACGCTGGTGAATAAAAAGTTCTTCGGCTATTTCGGCAGAACTTTTTCCTTTACAGATAAGCTGAATAACCTCTTTCTCTCGGTCACTTAAAAAGTCTTTGTCGGGTTGAAATTCACTCCCTCCCTGCTGGTACAGCATTAAATCTTTTAATACCGAACCCAGTTCGGGTCCTAAATAGAAACCACTGGTATCGAGATTACGAATAGCCAGTTCCAGTTGTTCGGGCTCAGAGTTTTTTGTTACAAAGCCGTGGGCACCGCTTTGCATTACATGCCTTATGGTCTCTTTACTGGATAGCTGAGAAATCATAAGCACTTTAATACTATCATGTACCTTTAGTACTTTACCACAAAGTGTATAGCCATCCATTTCGGGCATTTGGATATCCAGGAGAGCTATATCTACATTTTTATTCTCTTTAAGGTGTGATAAGAAGTCCTTACCGCTGTCGCTTTCATAAACTACCTCAACACCGTCAAAAGTACCTATAAGGGCAGCGAGGCTTTTCCTGAAAAGCTTATGATCGTCTACCAGGGCTACTTTAAGCATGGTTTATGTTTTTTATGGTTATGGTAAATTGGTTTCCTTTTGGCTTTTCTTCGTTTTGAACTATAGTACCCCCTATAGCATGTAACCTGGAGGTAATATTTTTTAGTCCGCTTGCGTTTGGCTTAGCTAAATTCTCTTTAAAGTTAAACGAAATACCGTTATCGCTTATTTCGATTTTAAGGCTATCTTTTTCCTGCTGCAGGTTTATCTCGCACTGACTGACACTACCGTACTTAATCATATTTGTAGTAAGCTCCTGTAACACCCTGAAAAGCTGGTAAGCTACAAGTGGCGGAAGCTCTGCCACTTTGTTAGGGATGATTTCAAACTCAATTTGAGCCTTAGGTCCTACATTATCCAAATGATTTTTAAGCGCAGGAACCAATCCTTCTGTTTCCAGTAAAGGCGGCATAAGGTTATGTGATACGGCACGTGTATTTTGCAGGGCAGCATCTACCCCTTCTTTAATCTCGTCAAAAATAGCCTGGTTTTCTGATTCCTTTTTTGCTAAAACACTAAGGTAGTTTTTTATGGCACTTAAATCCCCCGAAACACCATCATGCAAATCGGCCGCAATACGGGCACGTTCATTCTTCTCACTCTCAAGGCTAACCCTGAGCATATTTTCAGCCTCCTTGCGTTTCATCCTGAAAAAATGTCTTTGGTAGGTAACTACTATAAACATTAGTCCAAATGCTAAAAACAGCATTATTGCTGTACCTATATAAAATAATGATACTACTTCTTCCCCCTGTCCCATCGTATTGTGTATTCTAAAAATCAGCAAAATGGCGGATTTTGCCTTGTACATCAAAAATACAACAAATATCGTGGTTTTAACACAATTTTAATTACGGCTTTTTCACAGTTGCTTTTAATAGCCCTTTTATTATCATAATACGCATAATAAACCCTAAAAACAAAGCCAAAATCCAGTATTTTGATATTAAGCCCGATGATTTATATATTACATCTATAAACAGGAATAAAAAAATACATCCGGTAAAATAAAGCACATTACCTGTTATGAAATAAAATGCCGGGGTTTGCCATAAAGGGACTATTTCTGGTTTCTTAAATAAATCCTTGAACCATAAAACGGTATAGGTAAAAATAAAAATAGTTTCTAAAGCAAGATGATAAGCTTCTATTTTCATATGGTTTTCTAAATTCCAAAAAAACAAAGAAGCAAAAAAGAACATTATAAATATCACCATAAAAAACCTAAATATCAACCTGTAGGACTTCAAAACTTTACTAAAAAAATAACTAAGAGTTAAAAACTCAAACAAAGTATAGGGAGTAACCCAATAGGCAGAAGGCACCCTTAATATGACTGTAAAAATAACTTCATAAAACGCTCCAAAAATGAGCAGATAAACATAAGGTTTTATACCTGAAATCTCAGCTAGATATTTTAGCTTAAATGATTTAAAAAGTAATATATATAAATATATAACACCAAATAACAAATAAGAATAAAACAGTATATCTGAGACCAAATGAATCATTACAAAATAGTTTTATTTTCAATCATGAGTTTCTTTTCTGCTGTTTTTACATATTTAGTAACATGACTGTATGCTTATTAAAAATCGTATATAAAACATTAAAGCCAAATTAACTCTTTGTAAAAGCCTAAGCATACAAACTAGGGATTAGCTCCCTAGTTTGTAATACTAAACATCAAAGTTATTGATTAAGAGGACTTACTGAGTCACAATCAGTTGGACACATTCTCCCTCTGTCCAATAAAAGCCCATCTGTCATATCATTCCCGTTGGCATCTACTCCAACTATTACAACATTTTGTTCATTTCTTACTACATCAAACCCTCTATACATGCGAAGACCTATGCATCCGTCCTGACCTATAACAGATTGTAGTTTTTCACTCCCAAAAAAGAAGCATTTAGGCTCGTTAGGGAATGCAGCCTGATAAGCGTTAGTTAATTCTTTTGCCTCGGTAAGGTCGATAAATTCTCCGGTGTGTTTGTCAATTGGCATATTAATCAATTTTTAATTTATTATGCAAAACTACTAATTATGGTTTTCACTACATCATCTGCAGGAAAATACAATTTACATTTGCGGAAAATACGTAATTTATTTTTGTTAACAAAATGTTAAAAACAAAAAAAGCGCTTCCCGAATTACAAGGAAACGCCTTTTTGAAGTACAAAACTAACCCTAATTTGTCTAATTCAAATCAAATCTTATGCCAAGTGACACATTATTCTGATCTATTTCATTATTTTCGAAAACCGGCTGTAAATCATATTTAACATAAAGGCTAACAGCCTCATATCCAACATATGCACTAAGCCCGTATACAAAATCGTTAACATTATAATTACCTCTGCGCCTTTCTTTTACATCATGCCTATTATCATCTTCATATTTCAAAATTTGTTTTTCTTTTACATTTACTCCGGCATAGCCTCCTAAACCAACCCTAAAGCTATTGTGAGTTGGGTAATATGTTTTATCATCATTTACCTGTTTTTTAGTAAAATCAAATTCTAAATGTACCGGAACTACAAGGTTAACATATCTTAATCGTGCCAAATCAATATCAATTCCGCTGTCAGCAAGTACTGTTTTCCCTTCATCTGTTACAAAAATCTTATCGTCATCAGGCCTTAAGTTATTGTACTGTAAAGACAATCCGTACTTAGCATGCAAAAGGTTGTTATTTCTTAATATTCGGGTATTAAAAGTTAATCCCCATTCATAAAAATCAGATCTGAATTTATAATTGTCATTATCTACCTTACCGTCTGTCATCAATCGGTTAAGACCAAAAGCAAATACAAACTGAGAGGTTGTTCTTTTAAATTCATAATACTTTTTAACAATAGTAGTATCTCTAAACTTAGTAGTACCGGGATCGTAAGTAATTGAAAACGAACGTAAACTTTCTTCAATATTACCATCTATCCTGTCCTGTACCAGCTTATCCAGTTTTTCGCGCTCTACAGCAACACGCTCTTCAATATTGGCAGCTCTTTTTTCGGCAAACTTCAGTTTTCTTTTATCGGCCTCTTCTTTAGTTATGTCATCGGTTTCAAGCAGTTTGTTAACCTCTTCAATCTCAATTTTAAGAGAATCCTTTTCCTCTTTGGAAATCTGGGCAATATTATAGGAAATATCCCTCGCTCTCCTTTCAAAAGTCTGAGCTTCCAATTTACTGGCAGCGAGGCATAGCAAAGCCGTCAGGTAAAAAATTATTGTTTTCATATCCTGTTTTTGTTTTGGTATTGTTTCAAGTTTATTCGATATTTCTATTTACTACAGAGGTCTTAACCGCATTATATTTCTCGGTTATAGTTTGCCATGTTTTACTTCTGTAATTATTATCCAACTGATCTTCAACCTCATTAAGTAGCAAGTTGGCATTTACTTTTACAGTTGGTTTTTCTTTAGAAAGTTTTACACTTAACAGGGTTTCCTCTAAAAGCTTTTCGGCCTCCATATCAGGAGTTAGCGGAGCAGATAATGGAGTACCCGACACTGCTAAATCAGAAGAATTATTAGCTATTGTTCCCGGTTGTGCTTTTATATGTTTTGTTTCTATTTTATTCTCTGCTTTTTTCTTTACCGGAATTTGTGTATGTACTACAGGCTGTTGAGTTACTATTAAAGTAGGCTTAGCTTCTACTTTTTTATTATTATCTAAAATATTACCTATGGTAATACTATCTGCCCCCAAAGTTGTTGCCGGAGCAAGAACCACATTATTCACGTCATCATTAACAACAGGAACATTTTCAGGACTTTGGGTTACTTTAAAAAATAAACTGGCCGTAAGCAATACACCTATAAAACCTGCAGCAGCATACATCCATACACGAACCGGTTTCACCTTTTTCTTTTCTGTAACCGAAAGCATTGCATCCAGTCTGTCCCAAGCTGCATCACTAGGCTGCATAGTCCTGCTGTTTAGCTTTTCTTTAATTTCTTTTTCCCAATTATTCGGTTCCATTAGAGTAACTCTTTAATTTATTAATTTGTTCCTGTAGCATTTTCCTGGCGTGAGAAAGCTGCGATTTTGAAGTCCCTTCGTTAATACTAAGCATTTGGGCAATTTCATGATGCTTATAGCCTTCAACTATATAAAGGTTAAACACCATTTTATAACCTTCAGGGAGATTATCAATCAAACACTGTATCTCTCCTACCGAAAGCTGCCATTCCACATCATTAACCGTCCCTTCGATATAATATTCATCTTCAAGGAAATTCATTTTTTTATTTACCCTTAAATATGAAATACATTCATTAACCATAATCCTTCTTATCCAGCCTTCAAAACTACCTTTATGTTCAAAGTCCTTTAGTTTTGTAAAAACCTTCATAAATGAGGTTATCATAATATCTTCTGCCTGTTGAAGGTCTTTAATGTACTGCCTGCACACGCTTAACATTTTAGGAGAATAAGTAGTATATATTCTGTGCTGGGCATGTCGGTTATTATCGACAGCCAGGCGGATTATATCCTTTTCTTCCTGATGTAAGGCAATTACTTTCAAAGTGTTGGTTATTGGTTGTTTGTTTGGCGTGGTTACAATTTAACCGACTTCTATATACATAGACGATTAGTCATACCAAATAGTTGCATGAAAGGTAGAAAAAAAATAAAACTAAAATTAAAACCCACTGAATTTCAAGGGTTTTTAAATTATATTTTTCTGTCTATAACATAATTTACCATGAGGGTAAGCGCATCTTTATAAGAAGAAGAAGGATAATCAGAAAGTAACATTAAGGCTTCCTGTTGGAACTCTACCATTTTCTTCTCGGCATATTCAAGTCCTTTATGTTCTTTTACAAAATTAATAACCTGTTTAACGCGCTTTTTATCTTTATTGTGATTTTTAATCGAATTGATTAACCACTTCTTTTCGTCTTTGGTACAGGTATTAAGTACATGTATAAGCGGAAGTGTCATTTTTTGTTCCTTGATGTCAATTCCGGTAGGTTTACCTATGGCGTCATCGGTATAATCAAAAAGGTCATCCTTAATTTGAAAAGCCATACCTATAAGCTCACCAAACTTTCTCATTTTTTCCACATGTTCACTATCGGGGTCTACAGAGCAGGCTCCAAGTGAACAGCAGGCAGCTATAAGTGTAGCGGTTTTTTGACGGATAATTTCATAATACACCTCTTCGGTAATATCCAGTCTTCGGGCTTTTTCTATCTGGAGGAGTTCTCCTTCACTCATTTCCCTAACAGCTACCGATATTATCTTTAACAAATCAAAATCACCGTTATCTATAGACAACAGTAATCCTTTTGATAAAAGATAATCACCCACCAAAACGGCAATTTTGTTTTTCCACAATGCATTAATGGAGAAAAAACCACGGCGTTTATTACTATCGTCCACCACATCATCGTGCACAAGGGTTGCTGTATGTATAAGCTCTATAACCGAAGCTCCCCTATAGGTACGTTCATTAACCGTGCCTTTGCTAATCATTTTTGCAGTAAGAAAAACAAACATAGGTCGCATTTGTTTCCCTTTACGGTTTACAATGTAGTAGGTAATCCTGTTAAGCAGTGCAACCTTAGAGGACATGGATTCATGAAACTTTTTTTCAAAAAGTTCCATCTCCTGTAATATAGGCTGCTTTATTTGCTCTGTGATTTTCATTGCGGTTTCAAAGATAGAAAATTGTTTGCTGTGATTACAACAAGAAACCGCAGTAATACATGGTTAATGTAAAATTAATTTGTTGCTGCTTCATTTTTATTAGCCAGCTGACCACAAGCCGCATCAATATCCTTACCTCGGCTTCGCCTAACTTTTGCTACTATACCGTTATTTTCAAGAGCCGTAATATAATCTTCTATCGCCTGTGGTGATGCCTGCTGGAATTCACCATCGTCTATAGGATTATACTCAATAAGGTTAACCTTACACGGCACATACTTACAAAACTTAACCAGTGCGTCTATATCACGTTTAGAATCGTTTATACCCTTCCAAACCACATACTCATAGGTAACACGGCTTTTGGTTTTACTATACCAGTATTCCAGCGACTCTCTTAAATCCTTTAAAGGAAAGCTTTTACTAAACGGCATTATTTGTGACCTAACCTCATCTACCGCCGAATGCAGTGATACCGCCAGTTTAAACCTAACCTCATCATCTGCCAGCTTTTTAATCATTTTAGGCACCCCCGATGTAGAAACCGTAATTCGTTTTGGTGACATTCCCAAACCTTCGGCCGAAGTAATCATATCTATAGCGGCAAGTACATTGTTATAGTTCATTAAAGGCTCACCCATCCCCATAAAAACAATATTAGAAAGAGGCCTGTCATGATATAGCCTACTTTCATTATCTATCGCCGCTACCTGATCATAAATCTCATCCGGATTAAGGTTCCGCATGCGTTTAAGTCTTGCTGTAGCACAAAAGTTACAGTCCAGGCTACATCCTACCTGGCTGGACACACAGGCTGTTGTACGGGTCTCGGTAGGTATCAGCACTGATTCTACCACAAGTCCGTCATGTAAGCGAACGGCATTTTTTACAGTACCGTCACTACTTTTTTGCATTTGGTCTACACGTATATGATTAATCACAAAGTTGTCTTCCAGCATCTGCCTGGTTGTTTTAGACACATTGGTCATATCGTCAAAACTGTGTACACGCTTGCTCCACAGCCACTCATATACCTGATTGCCGCGAAATGCCTTGTCTCCATTTGCTACAAAAAAATCACGAAGTTGTTCTTTTGTAAGCGCCCTTATATCTTTCTTTTGCGTTTGCATGGCGCAAAGTTAACAAGTATTAATTAAAAAAATTAGCCCTTAATAAATTAAGGGCTAAAAACTTATTTTAAAAAAGGAACACTGTCCTTATCTTTTCACTATTTTTTGAGAATAAACACCATTAGTATTAGCATCTACCATTCTTAATATATAAATACCGTTAGTGCTGTTTGACATATCTATACTACTATCAGACTCTGTAACCTTACCGACTTTCACTACCTGACCTAATACATTATATACCTCATACTGTAATGATGAAACAGTATCGGTAAACTGAACAGAGAACACTCCGTTTGAAGGGTTAGGGTATACTTTAATATCTTTTACAGGAGTAATAACATCCTCAAGGCTAAGTGTACCATCATAATAATCAAGAGTCATTGCATTTGTGCCGGCAGGATCTAACCAGTTTTTAAGTCGGGTTGTATTTGTACCCCCACCATTCCATGAAGAGTTTAACCTTCCGTATACATCATACTGTCCGTTTCCGCTAGTACCGTTACAGGCAGAATCACCTCCATAAAGCTGACCTCTTATTCTTCCGTTATTATCAAATAACGGAGAACCAGATGAACCACCTTCGGTTACTCCTTTTTCCCAATTATTAATACGCCATACATCAGCTCCCCCTGTTGAAGTAGAAGAAGGAGAGTCTTCATCTACTGAAACTTTCATTATGTCTCCGTCAGGATGGTGAATACCATAAGTATTTGATGGCACTGTTGTACTTCTGTCCCATCCGGCATAAACCAAGTCCCAGTCATCGTCTATAGGACCGGTAATTTGAAGTAAACAAAAATCACTCTCAGCTCTATGCGCTTTTAACTGAGCGCCACTCACTGTATGATAAGTTATATTAGTAGTACTGCTAGAAGTACTTGCACATGAAGGGTTTGTACTTATCCAGTTAAAACGGAAAGACCACTGAGAAGGGTTTGATGTACTTCCTGTAATAGGGTTTTCATAGCAGTGATTAGCCGTAAGAAAATAAGGAGTCCCATTATTATTTGTATTATTAATAAGGGCACCTGTACATAAACCTCCTCCTGCTACAATCATAGCTACTGATTTTTTATTGATATCTTTTGTAGCATCTATAGCTCCTACTGAACAGTTAACATCATAATGGCAATCACCAGATGAATTTAAAGCATTTGTATCCTGCGTGCCTTTCAAAATATCTGAAGTGCTTCTGTAACCGTGAACCAGTTTAAACAGCTCAAGTCTACCCTTACCTTTTTGAGCTTTTGGCTCATAGTATTCTAACCATATATCTTCACCAGTTACAAGCCATGTACCTAAAACCCTTTCAGGATTGTTTTGCTTTTCATCATAAGCACCAAGAACATCTTTCCTGTCGTTACTGTACAGGCAAAGGCTTGCGTCTTTTGGCATATAAAAATCACTAAAAAGGAAATTCATTGTTTTAGCACCTTCAGAGTAGAAACGTATTCTCCAAATACGATCTCCGTTATCAAGCGTTTGCCAGCTTCCGCTATTGCCCAGATTATAATCCACTAAAAACTCATAACCAAACCTATACGGAATATCTTTCCTCTTATCGTTAACTTCATCTTCCTTTTTCAATGTCTCAAGATCAAAAGAAGGCATAACAATTGGAGCAACACCATCCATATTTTGGATATCCCAGCTTACGGGGGTAAAATCATTAGATATTTGCGCTTCACACAAGGCAAATACACTAATAAAAAGCAAAGTAAGTATTCTTCTCATTTCTGACTTATGGTTTAATAAAGTGGCTAAAATAAGGCTTATATGTTTGTTTTTTAACAATCTCAAAGCATTTTAACATGTTAAAAGCATATATTAACTGCTAACAGCACTATATACTTTAAAAGAGGAACTTGTATTTTTTATCTATTTTTGCTGTATCCTTAAAAAAGAACTTATGCATTTTATATCTGAAGAACTGGAAGATTACGCTGCACTACATAGTGAAAATGAACCTGATTTACTACAAAAACTAAACAGGGAAACACATCAAAAAATATTACAGCCAAGAATGCTTAGCGGGCATTTTCAGGGAAGAGTACTTAGTATGATCTCTAAGCTTGTTAACCCAAAAAACATACTTGAAATTGGCACGTATACCGGATACGCTGCCTTGTGCCTGGCAGAAGGACTAGCTCCCGGTGGTGAACTTGACACTATAGACGTGAATGAGGAACTGGTTGATTTTCAAAGAAAATACTTTGACCTTAGCGATTATAAAAATCAGATACATCAACATCTAGGAAGTGCCCTTGATATTATCCCTACGCTTAACAAAAAATTTGATCTTGTATTTATAGATGCCGATAAGGAAAACTATATTCACTACTTTAATATGATAGTACCCCTTATGAATAAAGGCGGAATAATACTTTCTGACAACGTACTTTGGAGCGGTAAGGTACTGGAAGAACTAAAACCGAATGATATTAGCACTAAGGTATTACTGGAATACAATAAATTACTTAAAGACGACCCTAGGGTAGAAACCGTGCTTTTACCGATAAGGGACGGATTAACCGTTAGCAGGGTTATTTAATTCCTGCTTATTTTCGGGCAATAATTTTCGTAAAGAACGGTATAGAATCAGCAATAGTGAAGAGGTAAATATACCCCAAACAAAACCTGAAAGTATATCTCCAGGGTAATGCAATGCCAAATAGATTCTGCTGTAAGCAAATATTAACGGCCACAGGAAAATAATCCACATGAGCTTAACATGAGGCTTTAAAACATGATATAAAAAGAAAGCACATGCCATGGAGTTAGATGCATGACCGGAAAAAAAACTATAGGATGAGCTGTACTTAAAGCCTCTTACAAATCCTGCTATATCAGGGTTATTAAGAGGCCTTAATCTTTGTACTGTATTTTTAAACAAATTGGTAGTCTGATCTGTAAGAGTAATTAATAACGACAGCATTACTATTACCAAAACAGTGTTTCTCCAACCCAGATTTTTAAAAGTAAGATATAAAAGGAAAAGAAATACCGGAATCCAGTTTAACTGCTTTGTTATAAAAAGCCAAAAACCATCAAAAGCCGGTGTTCCAAGTGAATTGAGGTAAATTAATAGATTTTTGTCTAATTCGATAAGAGAATCAAGCATTATCTCATACGTTTTATAGGCCCCGAAGCATCTTCAATATTCTCCTTAACCTGATTTATTTCTTCATTAATATTATTACCTAAATTCTTGGTGTGCGAAGTAACATCAGAACGAACATCGTTAAATGTATTCTTGATATCATTAAAATCGGCATTCTTATTAATCTCCGACTTAATTTCGTTAGTTGCGTTCTTTAACTGCTTCATTCCTTTACCTAATGAACGGGCAATTTCAGGGATCTTATCAGACCCAAAAAGCATGAGTACCACAAGTATAACGAAGAAAAGTTCTCCTCCTCCTATTCCAAACATAATATGAGATTTTATACTACAAATGTAATTATAAATACGTAGCCAAAGCTTTTCCAGATGTTTAAATCTGGTTTTTTTTCCGTATTTTAACTATTATTTACCCTCAAACTGATCGAACTTAGACTGCACCTCTTCCTTAGGCCAGCTGTTATTAGTAACATCAATATCAGCCGTTAAAAGCTCAGGATCAACTATAATTTTCGTAACCTGCTTTTCTGTAGCAAATACACGGGCTGCAGTTTGATTATTTTTACGCCAAATTTGTACCGGGAATTTATAATCTTCGGTAGTACCGTCTTCAAAAGTAAGCCTTACCAATATTGGCATGAGCATATCACCCGGCTTATTGAAAGTCACTTCATAAAAATAACTTGGCTTTTTAAGCTGCGCTTTCTCGGCAGCCGAAAAATTATCATCTATGTAGTTTTTAAGCAGCTTAATATCTTCTGCCTTTTTCGTTTTTTTAGACTTTTCGTCAACCATGTAAACAAACGGACCTTTATCCCTATCAAACCTTCCTTTTCTAACAGAATAATCTTCCATTCCTTCCGGCCTGTCATCCGTAACATAAAACTCCTTTACATCTTCAATACCTATATCCACATAATCTGTTGAATAGAACCATCCTCTCCAAAACCAGTCAAGATCTACTGACGAAGCATCTTCCATTGTCCTGAAAAAATCCTCAGGGGTAGGGTGCTTAAACTTCCAGCGGTTGGCATAGGTTTTAAAAGCATAATCAAACAGCTCATGCCCCATAACCACTTCCCTAAGCATATTAAGTCCTGTCGCCGGCTTAGCATAGGCATTAGAGCCAAACTGGTAAATAAGCTCTGAATTGGTCATGATAGGTGCTAAAAAGTTTTGATCTCCACTCATGTAAGGAACAATTTTAGCGGCAGGCCCTCTGTGCGAAGGATAATCCTTTTCAAATTCCTGCTCTGTTAAGTATTCCAGGAATGTATTTAGCCCTTCATCCATCCAGGTCCATTGCCTTTCATCAGAGTTCACAATCATAGGAAAAAAGTTATGCCCTACCTCGTGTATAATAACACTGGTCATACCGTATTTAATCCTTTCACTTACAAAACCATTAGCGTCCGGACGACCGTAATTCCAGCAAATCATTGGATATTCCATTCCCTGATCTTCAGCCGAAACCGAAACCGCTTTAGGGTAAGGATAATCAAACGTATATTTTGAATAGGTTTTAATAGTATGTGCTACTACCCTTGTAGACCTGTCACCCCACAAGGGGTTACTCTCCTTAGGGTAAAGAGATACCGCCATAGCTGTTTTACCCGACAGTTGTACTGCCATAGCATCATAAATAAACTTTCTTGAGGTAGAAAAGGCAAAGTCCCTTACATTAACTGCCTTGTACTTCCATGTTTTCTTTTTATCGCTAAAGCCTTTTTCAGCTGCTTCGGCTTCCTGTTGTGTTACTATAACCACAGGTTTATCAAAGCTTTTTGTAGCCTGCTCATATCGTTTAACCTGCTCACGGGTAAACACATCTTCCCTGTTACTAAGCTCTCCTGTAGCTTCCATAACGTGATCTGCAGGTACTGTAATGTTTACCTCAAAGTTACCAAACGGCAATGCAAACTCTCCTGCTCCCCAAAACTGCATGTTTTGCCATCCTTCCACATCGTTATAAACCGCCATTCTTGGATAAAACTGCGCTATTACATAAAGGTTATTACCATCTTTATCAAAATGTTCGTAACCTGAACGCCCTCCAATTTTTCTGTAATTATTAATATTATACCACCATTTAATGGAGAACGATACCGTTTCACCCGACTTTAAGGGCTGAGGCAAATCTATCCTCATCATGGTTTCGTTTACCACATACCTTAACGGCTTACCAGACGCGTCTTTTACATACTCTATTTTAAAGCCTCCGTCAAAACCTTCTTCCATAAAACTACGGGAAAAGTTATCTGCTTTATAAGCTTTTCCTATATGCTGATTCTCTGCAAGAGGTGATTGTGATGTTCTCGACCTCCTGTTTTGATCCAACTGAACCCACAAATATTCCAAATCTTCGGGCGCATTGTTATGATAAGTTATGGTTTCTGTACCATAAAGCTTAGTGTTTTTATCATCAAGCTCAATATCCATTTTATAATCAGCCTGCTGCTGATAGTAATCAGGGCCCGGCGCACCCGATGCAGTACGGTAGCTATTTGGGGTAGCCATTAAATCATACATCTGGCTAAACCTGTTAGTATCATAATGTCCTTTTTCTTTTTTAGGAGCATCCTGTGCAGATAGCTGTGCTGTAGCCAATACAGCCAACAGATATAGTATTTTTTTCATAATCTAAAATTGTAAATTCCCCGTAGGACTATCATTAGTAAGCAAAAGACTCTTTTTGTTACTGTTAATATTAGTGTTTATGATATTTTGCTGATCGGGGAACGATTCAAACAAGAGTGTATTCTTAATTTCAAGATCTTTTAATTTACCTTTCGCCTCTACGGTAAAATAGCCTATAAGTACATCATCCTCTATTTCGTGACCTAAAAAGCTAATTGCTTTTTCACGCCCGTTTACCTTAATTTTTATTTTTTCGGAAAAATAAGCAGCTAGGTAATCATCAATACCCGAGGCTTCTTTTTTAGTTGCCAGATATAACTCCTTATCATATTTTTTGGAAAGTGCAGCATCAAGATCATCCACAAAAACACGGGCTGTAATTTGAAGTTGTTTTTTAGCAGGCGCATGCTCCACTAAAAAAACAGCCACATAGTATTTATGTGCCTTAGCAGCAGTAAGCAGCCCGGCAAGCATAAAAAGGAACATATATCGGGTTATAACCTTCACGTTCCAAATGTAATAAAACTTATTTTATTTCTCCCTGTTATGGTAGTCGTTGCTCTTGTTAATTAAATAATCAGTAAGTTCAAACTCCTTATCAGGAGCCAAAAGCAATGCCGATTCTTTACCGTTATCGGCATAAGCAAGAAATAAGTTTATTTCCTCATGCTTTAATTTCAGGGTTTCGGTAAAAAAGTAATAGGTATATTTTTCCTGTACAAGTTCGCTAAAGGTTCTGCCCTGCAGGTACTCTTTAGTCATATCTTTCTGCTTCTTTTTAGGTTTAAAAATCAAATCATAAACCTTAACAAAATCTATACCCGGTAACCGCCTTTCATTGCTTGGAAACGCCGGGTTAACCGGAACCTGATCTTCAACATTAAGCCCTTCGGTAAGTACTTTAGAATTTAAATCAGATGTAAACTGACGTGTTTCTATATCCTTACTATCTTCTTCAAGATTACCGGTAAGCGGAATAATCAGTATCTCATCCAATACGGTTACATTAGGCTCCATCCTCATAACCAGTTTTTTCTCCACAAAATGAGTCTTATCTAAAATCAACATTGCAGGCCTAAAGTTAATACTCGAAAAATAAAGTGTGTCTGCAGGCTGGGCATAAATGGTAAAATAACCGTTATCGTCGGTTATAGCCTTAATATTCGTGTTTTTATTAAGTACTGTTATATACTCTACTTTAATGGAATCGGCTACCATTTGCCCACGGAGTATCTTCCTCCCCTCATCCTGGGAAAAAACAACAGCAGGTAACAAGACAATTAGCAGCAAGAAGAAAAACTTTTTCATAGTCAGGATTTTTAATTGGGGTAGCTTATATATAAAGATACAAAAATTAGGTATTAAATAATATTAAGGTTTTGTTTACTCTTCCTCTTTTTCCTTTAGTATTTCAAGGTATTTAAAAGCAAGATTCCCCAATAGGAATTTCGCTTTTTCATCATTATTTTCGCTAATAGCCATTAGCACGTCGCTATCTTCTGCAGCATAATAAACAAAACCACCTACATACTCTTTAGGCACTCCCAGTTTAGTATTAATATCCTCTTCGGTATACAACGAGTAAATTTGGGTTATAGCTGTAGATTTTGTTTCATACTCCAGTTCTTTCCTGAGCACTTTAGTCCTTCCCGTAATGGCATTTATTATTGCATCCAGAGATGCCATCCCTAAAACCATAGCCACCACATCCCAAACCGATTTTATTTCACCGGCAGTAAAAAGTTTTTTCTCGGCACGTGTATATTGTTTTTGCCCTTCAGGCACAAGCCCTAAACTTTCGGCATTAATATCTCCATACTTATCAATAATTACTTCTTCAAGCTCAAAAGATCCTAAGTCTACAACAAGAATTTGTTTTAAATTGTTTTCTCTTACTATAACACGCTTTGTATAGTAGCTATTACTTTGTACCACTATAGTATCGTTTACCATAGCCATTATGGTAAAATTGCCCAGATTGTCAGTCTTAGTATCTGTTCTGGAATTAAGATTAACGACTCCCCTTTCAGGTATAGGAATACCTCCTGCTACTACCCTGCCTTTTATAGGCTGCCTCTCTTGGGCATGGCTAACAAGAGTGAATAAAAAAGAAATGAACAGAAGTTTAATTTTCATCTTTTTTAATATTGGTATTAGGTTTAGCTTGCTGTAAGGTATCTGTCTCAATTAAAGCACCGTTTTCATCAACTACCCCATCCTGCCTTAATAACGAAACATATTTAACTGCCAGTTGTGTCATCAAAAACTTTGCCTGAATATCGTTCTTTTCATTTATAGCTTTTGCGAAATACTTATCTTCAACAGCATAATAAATAAATCCGCCCACATAATCCTCCGGCACTTTAAATTCCTTAATAATATCTTCTTCGGTATAAATGTAATTAATTTTAGACATGAGGCTTTCTTTTTTCTCATACTCGACAGCCTTCTTAAGCGCTTTCTTTTTACCGTTTAATGAGTTTATGAGTCCGTCTATACCATTACTTGCCGCAAAAAGTTTTTTCTCGGCAGGAGTGTATTGCTTTTGCCCCTTTGGCACCAAACCTAAAGATTCTGAAGTGATATTACCATAATTCTCTATAATCAGCTCGTCCAGTTCGGTAACCATTGCCTCGAGTTCAATTATAAAAAGTTCGGCATCGATATTTTCCTGCTGTACCTCGTACTCCCTGCCTACAATTTGTAAGCCCGAAAAAATAAGTGTATCCTTTGGCTTAACCATAAGTGAGAAGTATCCGCCACTAGCAGTGGTAACATAAGCACCACTGGTTTTATTTACCACATAAATCCCCTCCAAATCATCTGTAGTCGATTTTATTTTACCCTTCAACTGTTTGATTTCGGTCTCCTGAGCAAAAGTAGGCAATGTGGAAATAATAAGCGTAAACAGAAAAATTATCCTTTTCAATAGTATAGTATAATAAGGTGATGGTAAGAAAAAGACAAAACCACAAAATTAAAAGCCACTTTATTAGCTTAAAAATCTTTGTAACTTTACCTTTTGTTACAACAGATAAACGAATGAAAAAAATAATTATTGCAAGTACCTCCACTTTACATGGCGGCACTTATCTTGAATATCTTACCGATACACTTAAAGAACATTTTAAAAACTGCAGTACCTTACTGTTTATACCTTATGCAAGGCCGGGCGGTATAACTCACGATGAGTACACACAAAAGGCTGCTGAGTTTTTTGAAAAACTGAGCATTAAAGTTAAGGGAATACACGAGTTTGAAAATCCAGTAACAGCAGTACAAAATGCAGAGGCTATTTTTACAGGCGGCGGAAACACTTTTTTACTGGTAACACAGCTTTACCAAAACAAGGTTATAGAAACCGTTAAAACAGCCGTTGAAAACGGAACGCCTTATTTAGGCACCAGTGCAGGCAGTAATATTTGCGGACTTACTATGGAAACCACAAACGACATGCCTATTATCTATCCGCCAAGTTTTGATACCCTGGCACTGGTTCCGTTTAATATCAATCCGCATTACCTTGATCCTGTAGACGGCTCAACACACATGGGAGAAACACGCGAAACACGTATTAATGAGTTTCATCACTTTAATCCACAGCCGGTATTAGGACTTAGGGAAGGTAGCTGGCTGGAAGTAAAAGGTAGTACCATAACACTAAGAGGTAAACTTGACGCACGCCTTTTCAGGCAAAACACACCACCGGAAGAAATAGCCACCGGAACCGATTTATCATGGCTTAAATAAAAAAATGGCACAAAAATTAGACAAGATACTTGTAGTAGATATTGAAGCTACCTGCTGGAATAGCCCTATACCAGAGGGCATGACAAATGATATTATTGAAGTAGGCATTTGCCTTTTAGATACCGTTACCGGAGAGATTACCGATAACCGAGGTATAATTGTAAGACCCGAACGCAGCACTGTTAGTCCGTTTTGCACCGAACTAACCACCATAACTCAGGAAATGGTAGACGAAGAAGGTATACCGTTTAGTGAAGCCTGTAAAATTTTACGTAAAGAATACCTGTCACAAAGCCGTGCATGGGCAAGTTTTGGAGCTTACGATCTAAAACAGTTCCAAAAGCAATGCTCTGCCCTTAACATAGGATATCCGTTTGGACCTTCGCATATTAATGTAAAAACATTATTTGCCCTTAAACACCAACTACAACACGAGCAGGGAATGGCAGGAGCATTATCCTTACTCAACATACCGATGGAAGGCACACATCACCGAGGTGTAGACGATGCCAAAAATATCGCTAAAATACTTAACAGCATATTAAAAAAATAAAGCAGCCAAAAGGCTGCTTTATTTTTTACAAACTTCTATAAACAAAAAACCCGGTCTTTTCAGATCGGGTTTTGATTTTGAGCGGAAGACGAGGCTCGAACTCGCGACAACCAGCTTGGAAGGCTGGAGCTCTACCAACTGAGCTACTTCCGCATTATTGTGGTGCAAATATACGTAATAAGATTTGACAGATGCAAGCTTTTTTTAAAAAAAATTTTATCCTCAACCCGCATTATTACTTAAAATATTTATTATTAATTTGTTACCGTAAAAAAAAATTAATGTATTCTGTTAAACAAATTAGTTCCCAGGAAACTTATCCTGTAAGACAACCGGTTTTAAGACCCGGTAAACCTATTGAATCGTGTATTTTTCCGGGAGATGACCTCCCTTCTACTACTCACTTTGGTATTTTTGATGATAATAACCTTGTTGGAATTGCTTCTTTATTCCTCTCAACATCTCCGGATATTAAAGGAACCCTGCACTATCAACTGCGCGGCATGGCTGTTTTGTCAACCCATCAGAAAAAAGGATTGGGCGATATGTTACTGTCTGCTGCCGAAAAACATGCTGTAAATCTCAATGCCGATGTTATTTGGTTTAATGCCCGTGAGGTTGCTGTTGGTTTTTATCAAAAAGCCGGTTATGAAATTGCCGGAAATATTTTTACAATACCCGACGTAGGGCCGCATTATGTAATGTTTAAATATGTGTAGCTGATATTTAAATAAAATCAGTAATTATTTAACTAAAACGTTATAGTTATATAGCTTAATTTTGTAATTTTATTACAAACCTCAACCCCATGATTTCAAAAGTCTTAATAACAGGCTTTACGCTTTTGCTGTTAGGGTGTGCTAAAGACCCTAACACCGGCAAGAATTTGCCCGCTGCAAAAGCCGAAGTGGTAACACTTCACCCCAACAATAAAATCTTTACTATAGACACTAGTTACTTTAGTAAAGAGACGGCAGAGATAAAAATTTATTATAAAAACAAAAACTATAGCAGCTTGTGGGCTAATGAAAACGACAGAAAAACCCTGTTGCTTTGTATAGCTGCTGCAAAACAGGATGGCCTGCTGCCAAACGACTATAACTATGACACGCTTACTGCTTTTGAAAAAAGTAAAAAACTCTCGGGTAAAGAGAGTATGGTATACGATTTATTGTTAACACAGTCGTTTTACAAACTGGCACTACACTTATTTAAGGGCAAAACAGAAGCAACCGGAATTTATGAAGATTGGACATTACAGCAAAAAGAGCTGGACATAAATCTGCTGCTTGAAGAGGCTCTTAATAATCACACAGTTGATAAAATCATGGATCGCTGCAGGCCTCCTCATAAAACATACGAGAGCTTACGTAAATGCCTTGCCTATCTTAACAGCCTTCCGGATGATAGTAATCTGGAAGAAATAATTATTGAAGAATCAGTTAAGGAAAATGATTCACTACCTCAGGTCGCATTAATAAAAAAGAGATTAACTTACTGGAAAGACCTTGAGCTTAGCGACAGTATTACCTGCGTGTATGACTCCAAAGCCATTGAGGCGGTTAAAAAATTTCAGAAAAGACACGGCTTTTATCCTGATGGTGTTGTAGGCAAAAAAACTGCCGAAGCATTAAATATTTCTCTTGAAGAACGAAAAGAACAGGTCATTGTAAACCTGGAACGATGGAGATGGTTTACTCATGATTTCGGGCAGAGTGCCGTTATAATCAACATACCTGATTATACCCTGGCTCTGGTTAACAACAATGACACCATAGCCACCCATAAAGTAGTGGTTGGAAAACCCGACAGACCTACACCTGTACTCGATTCAAAAATGAACTATCTGGTAATTAACCCTACATGGACCGTCCCCCCTACTATACTAAAAAAAGACCTTACTCCTAAAGCTAAAGCCGACCTTAATTATTTTGCAGAAAATAATATGCGAATTTTTGACAGGGAGAATAACGAGGTATTACCTGAGGAATGGAACCCAAAACTGGCGGATACTTACAGATATGTACAAAACCCGGGAAACAGTAATGCACTGGGTAATATCAAATTTAATTATTACAATCGTTTTTCGGTATACCTGCATGACACCAACCACAGGGAAATGTTCAGCAGGTCGCACCGGGCTTTAAGCTCAGGCTGTATAAGAGTACAAAACCCGTTAGAACTGGCTGAAAAAATACTATCTAAAGAAGATAGTGAGTGGAATTCGGATAAATTAAAAGAAATGATAGCCGAAGGTGAAACCGAAAAGATTTACCTTAAAAACACTAACAATGTGCATCAGCTATACTGGACCGCCTGGATGGATAAGAACGGCCTGCAGTTTAGGAACGATATTTACAATCTGGATAAAGTGCTTTATCAAAAATTAAGAAACTAATTTTGAAGTCGAAACATATTTTTTAGACGGGTGATAAATAAACAGGCATGATTTCCCTTTGATAAGATCAATCACCTCTTTAGATATCCTGTTAGGAAGCGCAGGGCATCCTAAGCTTCTTCCCAGTCTTTTATGTTGTTTGATAAAACCTTCACTTACATAATCAGCACCGTGAATCACTACAGCTCTGCTACGCGCATTACTGTTTATTCCTTTTTCAAGTCCGTCAAGACGAAGTGAGGTTCCGTGCTTACCTATGTAAACTTCTCCTGTAGCATAAAAACCCAGACTACTTTTATTAGAGTTAGCCGCATTAGAGAAAGCTGTAGCAAACTCATTACCACTGTTTCTTCCGTGAGCCACCAGGGTGTTATACAATACGGTTTTGGTACTCATATCAATAATCCAAAGTCTTTTGGTATTAGATGACTTGCTGAAATCAACAAGTGTAAGTAAGTCTTTTTTAATTTTACCCTGCTCCTTTAAAAGCACATAGCCTTCAAAAGCTCTTTCAAACGATTCATAATCCGGTAAGGAAAGGGAATTAGCATCAAGCTGGTTATATACTCCGCTTGCAGTTGCTACTGTAGTAGCTTCGGCAACAAGTGGTGTAGCTTTAGTTTCAGAAACGGTTTTGGTATTGGTGGTAATAGTAACAGGTGAGTTTACAGCTGACAGTAAAAATAAAATAGAGGTAAAAAAGTTGTAAATCATCTTAATTAATAGTTTTGTGTTTCTAACAGGTTGGCTAAAATAAATTAAAGTTTTCTAAACAAAAAACACCAACAGTGTTAAAATCAGTTATTTAACATTTTCATACGTAGCGAGCAAAAATATCACTACTTCCTTCACACACAATAACGTTTTAACAGCAAATCTATTATATTTTTAATAATAAAAAGTTAATTATTGCGATTTACCTAATATTATACAAAGACCTTACCAAAAAGCAAAATAATTCAAATTTTATAAAAATATACTCAAATTTAACATTTATATACCCACCTACCTCAACACATTTTAATTGAAAATAGTACTTTTAACGAAATTTAATTTAATCCGCAGAAATTATAATAAGTCATGAATAAAAAAGTAATCCTCATGATACTTGACGGTTGGGGTAAATCTCCAGACCCAAAAGTATCTGCAATAGACAATGCAAACACCCCTTTTATAGACAGCCTTTATACCAAATACCCAAATGCAAGCCTTCGTACCGACGGACTTAACGTAGGTTTACCGGAAGGACAAATGGGTAACAGTGAAGTAGGACACATGAACCTTGGTGCAGGCCGTATTGTATACCAGGACCTCGCAAAAATTAATCTGGCAGTACAAAACAAAACCCTTAATACCGAAAAACCACTTGTAGATGCGTTTAACTACGCCAAACAAAACAATAAAAAAGTACATTTTGTAGGATTGCTTTCTAATGGTGGTGTACACTCGCACATTGACCACCTTAAAGGACTGGTTGATGCTGCTCAGGAAGCCGGAGTTAACCACTCATACATCCATGCTTTTACAGACGGACGTGACGTTGACCCTAAATCAGGACTTGGTTTTGTTACCGATATTGAAAAATACATTAAAGATACCCCTACCCAACTGGCATCGATAGTAGGGCGTTACTATGCCATGGACCGTGATAAGCGCTGGGAAAGGGTAAAACTGGCTTACGACCTGTTAGTACATGGTTTAGGAGTACCTAGCACCAATGCAGAACAAAGCATACAGCAAAGCTATAACGAAGGTGTTACAGATGAGTTTATAAAACCGATTGTGATGACCGAAGACGGCACTAACCCTATTGCCATTATTGAGGAAAACGATGTGGTTATCTTCTTTAACTTCAGGACAGACAGGGGAAGACAGCTTACCGAAGCACTTACCCAAACTGATTTCCACGAGCAGAACATGCACAAAATGAACCTGTATTATGTTACCATGACCAACTATGATGACAATTACAAAAATGTTCATGTGATTTATGATAAGGACAACCTAACCGAAACTCTTGGCGAGGTAGTTTCCAAAAATGGCAAAAAACAAATACGTATTGCCGAGACAGAAAAGTATCCGCACGTAACCTTCTTCTTTTCCGGTGGCCGTGAAGAACCTTTTGAAGGCGAATCAAGAATACTTTGTGCATCTCCTAAAGTTGCAACTTATGACCTGCAGCCTGAAATGAGTGCTTACGAACTTACTAATGCCCTAGTGCCTGAACTGAAGAAAAAGGAGGTAGATTTTGTTTGCCTTAACTTTGCTAACGGGGATATGGTAGGCCATACCGGTGTTATGGAAGCCGCTATTAAAGCTTGTGAAGCAGTAGACGCCTGTGTAAAACAGGTTATTGAAACAGCTTTAGAAAATGATTATACTACTATAGTAATTGCCGATCACGGTAACTGTGATACTATGGTTAACCCTGATGGCAGTCCTAACACGGCACATACCACTAACCCGGTACCTATTATTTTAGTAGACAAAGACCTTAAGCACGTAAAAGACGGTATACTGGGAGATATTGCTCCAACCATTTGCGAGTTAATGGGAATACCGCAACCGGAAGCTATGACACAACATTCATTAGTATCCTAATAACACAAAACCCTGCCACTTGGCAGGGTTTCTTTTTCAAAATTATCAATGCACTACATTCTTCTGAATGCTTCGTAGTAGCCTCTTTCAACAGATTCCCTATGGTCTGGATGGGCAATTTTAACCAGCTCCTTAACCCTTTGTCTCAGGTTTTTGCCATACAGGTCGGCTATACCATATTCGGTTACCACATACTGCACGTGTGAACGGGTAGTTACCACTCCACCTCCCTGTTTTAGGAATGGTACAATTTTACTGTCTCCGTTTTTAGTGATTGAAGGAAGTGCTATAATAGCCTTACCTCCGTCACTTAACGACGCTCCTCGGATAAAATCCATTTGACCGCCAACGCCCGAATACATTCGGTACCCAATGGAGTCAGCACTTACCTGCCCTGTAACATCTACCTCAATGGCAGAGTTAATGGCAATCATTTTTGGGTTTCTTCGTATTACCGAAGTATCATTCACAAAGGAAGATTCCCTCATTTCGATAAAAAGGTTATCATCAACAAAATCATACAGCCTTTTGGACCCTATAAGGAAGGTAGCCAGTGCCCTCCCTTTTGCCACTCCTTTATAATTACTGTTTATTACATTATTCTCTATAAGATCGATTACCCCATCTGAAAACATCTCGGTATGCAATCCCAAATCTTTATGATTTACCAGTTTTTTAAGCGCTGCGTTTGGGATAGAACCAATACCCATTTGCAGGGTACTTCTGTCTTCAATAAGCGATGCTACATATTCACCTATCTTGTCTTCCTGTTCATTTATTGGTGCAGGTTCATGTCCAAATAAAGGCACATCAACTTCAACCATATAATCGATTTCTGAAATATGAATCAACCCGTCGCCAAAAGTACGCGGCATATTAGGGTTAACCTGTGCAATAACCGTTTTAGCATTTTCTATAGCCGCCACCGTACCCTCTACCGAGACACCCAGTGAGCAATATCCGTGATTATCGGGAGGCGTTACATGAATAAATACCACATCAAGCGATAAAACCTGTTTCCTAAAAAGCCTTGGCAACTCACTCAAAAACACCGGAGTATACGATCCGTTTCCGGCAGCGATGGTATGCCTAACATTTTTACCTATAAAAAAGGAATTGACAAAAAAACTATCACTAAGTTCAGGGTTTGCATAAGGCGCATCGCCTTCGGTATGCAGGTGGCACACCTCCACATCACGAAGTTCTCCGGCCCTATCGGCAAGTGCTTTGGTTAAGACTCCCGGTGTGGCAGCCGCGGCCTGCACATACACCCTGTTACCCGACTGTACTGCTTTTACTGCCTCTTCGGCAGTTACATATTTTCCCATACCTAAAAAATTTACTGCAAAGTTATCGTCTCATAAATTTACAAAACATGACAAAACTCATGCTTTAAAGGGTATTAAAAATAATCCGATAGAAAGTTGTACTTTTGTGGCGGAAAAATTTTAGCATATGATTATCCAAAAGACCAGAGAAGAGATAGAACTGATGCGCGAAAGTGCCCTTATTGTTTCTAAAACATTAGGTATGATCGCCTCTGAAATAAAAGAAGGGGTAACTACCCTTCACCTTGACAGACTTGCAGAAGAGTTTATTCGTGACCACGGTGCAGTACCGGGATTTAAAGGACTTTACAACTGTCCGTCAACCCTGTTAACCAGCGTTAACGAACAGGTTGTACACGGATTACCTACAAATAAGCCTATTGAAGACGGTGATATTGTATCGGTAGACTGTGGCGCTCTTAAAAATGAGTTTTACGGAGACCATGCCTATACATTTGAAATAGGTAATGTTGCCGAAGAAACCCGCAAGCTTTTAAAGGTTACTAAAGAATCACTTTACATAGGTATAAGAGAATTTAAAATGGGGAACCGCGTGGAAGACGTGGGTCATGCCATACAACAATATACCGAAGGTCACGGCTATGGTGTAGTTAGGGATCTTGTAGGCCACGGCCTTGGAAGAAAAATGCACGAAGATCCAAACATGCCTAACTATGGTAAACGCGGACGTGGTAAAAAGTTCATTGAAGGTATGGTGGTTGCCATTGAGCCTATGATTAATATGGGTACTAAAAATGTAAAACAACTTAAAGACGGCTGGACAATTGTAACTGCCGATAAAAAGCCAAGTGCACACTTTGAGCACGACGTAGCCCTTGTAAATGGCAAACCAGAACTACTTTCTACATTTGCTTATGTATACAAAGCTTTAGGAATTGAGTCTAACGAAGAAGATGAGTTTAGGGCTGTACCTTTAGTGCTGTAATGAAAAAACTGTTTAAATTAGTACTCAATACCATACCAAGGCCATTGCTTATTAGGTTAAGCTATGTGGTTAGACCTGTAGTTGCATTAGCCTTAAAAGGTAATACATATACCGACCCGATAGACGGCAAAAGCTTTAAAAGCTTTTTGCCGTACGGTTACGGGCATCAGCGTAATAATGTATTGGCACCCGGCACCCTTTCACTCGAAAGGCACCGCCTGCTATGGCTATACCTTAAAAATGAGACTGATTTTTTTACAGGTCACAAAAAAGTATTACACTTCGCTCCTGAACAGGCTTTTTACAAACGCTTTAGGAACCAGAAAAATTTAGATTACACTACTACCGACCTTAACTCTCCCCTTGCAGATGTTAAGGCAGATATATGCAACCTTCCGTTTGAGGATAACAGCTACGATTTTATACTGTGCAATCACGTTTTGGAACACATTCCAGATGACACCAAAGCCATGCAGGAGCTGTACCGTATAATGAAACCGGGAGGCATGGGGATTTTCCAGATTCCGCAGGATTTGAACCGCGAAACCACTTTTGAGGACAACTCCATTACCGACCCAAAAGAACGTGCCAGAATATTCGGGCAGTATGACCATGTTAGGGTATACGGTCGTGACTATTTTGACAAGTTAAGAAGTATCGGTTTCCGTGTTGCGGAAGAAGATTATACAAAAAAAATCGCCCCAGCTGATGTGGAGCGATTTTGTCTTGCAAAGGGAGAAATTATCCCTGTTTGTTATAAAGATTAATTTGTCTCTTCAGGCATAAGCATTCCTATAACTTTATCTTTAGTCAGGTATTTTTTGGCTACTTTCTGCACCTGTTTAGCTGTTACAGCCTTTATCCTTTCTTCCAGAGTGAATATTCTTTCAGGACTTGTATTATCCGTCCATTGTGAAGTAAGGTAACCTAACCAAAACCTATTCTGTTTAATGCTCTCTTTATAATCCAGAAGTTCTCCCTCCTTATATTTAATAAGGTCTTTTTCCTCAGGGCCGTTATCAACTATCTTTTGCACCTCCTGTAAAGCCATTTCTGTAAGCTTTTCAGCATTCTCCGGCCCACAAGGGAACGTAATATTGAACCTGAAATTTTCTACCGGAAACTTATCCATACTACCGCCAGCGTTTATACCATAAACACCACTTTCCTTTTCCCTTAGCTCTTCCAGTAATTTAATGGTTAATATTTTACCTAAAGCATTTAGAGCCATTGCTTCTTCGGGGTCATATTTAACATCACCATAATACATAATGGTTACATTACTTTTTGGATCTGTCCCTTTATTTACTACTTTTTTATGGGAACCTTTTATCTTCCTATAACCTAAATCAACTGCTTTCTCTCTTTTTTCAGAAGATGGCAGTGAAGCAAGATATCTTGATGCAAAATCCTCTATAACATTATCATCAATATTACCTATAAAGAAAAACTCAAAATCGGCAGCATTAGAGAAACGCTCTTTAAAAACATCATAAGAAAGCTTATAGTCTATATTCTCCCATGTCTCATCATCAGGTATAACCTTTATAAACCTTGGATCGTCTTTATACAAGAAAGAATAAAACTTCTGACGGAAATAATATGCAGGCTGTGAAAGCAAGTTTTTTGTAAAGCCGCTTTGTTTTTGCTTATAGCGCTCAAAAGCTTCCTCGTCGTAGTTAACGTCTGTAAAATAAGCATATACCATTTGGAACATATATTCCATATCCTTAGGGGTAGAACTACCTGATAACATCTCGGTATAACTTGAAATCATTGGTCTTACAGAGGCTATTTTACCAGTCATAAACTTATCAATTGCATTTTTATCAAGACCGGAAAAACCAGCTTCATTAACAGCAGCAAAACCCAAATAAACTTTCCTGTACTCTTCATCGCTTACCAGATTAGAACCTCCGTAGCTAATAGCTCTCATTAAAACCTCATCATTTTTAAAGTCGGTTTTTTTATAGGTAACCTTAGCTCCGTTAGAAAGGAACAATGTAGTAGTACCTAACTTGTCATTCGTTTCTTTTTTAACAACACTACCCGCCTTTACCTCATTCCTCAACAGGCTTGTCGCAACAGGCTCATCCTCGTATGCTGTAAGATTACCGGCATCAACATTAAGAACTTCAAGAACTTCAGCCTCGGTAGGTTTTTTTAGCCCTTCCTTCTCTGGCCCGGTAAATACAACTACTCTGTTATCATCTTTAAGGTAATCATTTATAAGCCCGTTAATATCATTTAATGATACCTCATCTATCAGCTTTTGTGCAGCATTATAAATCCATTCAATACCCGGAACAGGTGTTTTATTAAGGAAATTTTCCTGGTATTGACCTACATAATAGGAAGAATCTTCTTTGTCCCTATCATTATACTGAGTTTCAAGCATAGCATAAAACTCGGTTTTCGCCCTGTCAAGTTCACCCTGCGTAAACCCGAACTTTTTAACTCTTTCATTCTCCTCAACCAAAACCCTTAGAGCATCCAGCTGCTTGTCTTCCTGAGTCATCGCAAACGACTGATAGGCTTTTTTTGTCTTAGCCCACGTTTCACCATGATACGTGTAACCAAAAACAAAAGGAGGGTTTGGTTTATTTGTAAATTCATTTAATCTATTGTTAAGCATGGTAGAAAAAAGCATTTCTGCCAATTCTTTTTCCATATCACTAACAGTCTCCATAGGCTTTGGCTCACCATGATCCTTATACATTAACTGCACCCTTGTACCCGAAGCTTCTTTATCTGTTTCTATGGAAACAAATGTTTGTTCATGATTAGGAACATCAAATACCTTTCTCGGACGTTCATTTTTAGGATTCTTATAGGATGAAAAGTGTTTCTTCACTTTCTTTTCCATCTCATCCACATCAATATCACCTACTACAATAACCGCCATAAGATCCGGTCTGTACCAGTCTTTATAGAAGTTTTTAATCTTATCGTAAGTAAAGTTTTCCAGTATTTCCTTTTTACCAATAGGTAAACGGTTTGCATAATGCGACTTATACATCACCTTTGGCATAAACTGCTTTCTCATTCTGTCATCAGCCCCTAAGCCCAGTCGGTATTCCTCCAGCACCACTCCTCTTTCTTTATCAATCTCTTCGGGAGTAAGTACTGCATTAAAAGCCCAGTCTTCTATAATACTAAAACCTTTTTCAAGTTTTTCGGGATCATCAGAAGGGATTGGAAGAAAATAGACAGTCTCATCAAAACTGGTATAGGCATTAAGATGCTGTCCAAACTTAACCCCTATACTTTGCAGGTAATCAACCAGTTTGTTTTTAGGGAAGTTTTTTGTGCCGTTAAAACACATGTGTTCCATAAAGTGGGCAAGCCCCTGCTGGTCATCATTTTCCAGAATTGACCCTGCGTTAATCACAAGCCTTAAGTCTACTTTATCTTCCGGCTTATTGTTTTTCCTGATGTAATAGGTAAGTCCGTTTTTAAGTTTTCCGGTTCTTACATCAGGGTCCAGGGGAATCGGGCTGTCGCCCTGAAGATCCTGAGCTGTCCCTAACAAAGGCGCAGCAACAAGGAACATCCATAGTCGAAGGTGTTTCATTTTAAAATATTTAGTTGGTTTGACTTAATAACTTTAAAACATTGGTTTTATTGTATTGTTTTCCACAACAGGCATTTAAATAAAATTTTAAGGCACAGGTTTTGATAAACAATACTATGATATAATATATTTGCTATATTTACTACCCTTATAAATAGTAATTAAGACATGCTTAAAGCCCGTTTACGACTTATTTGTCTCGTTTTCCTTATACAGTTATCATATGCTAATGCCCAGGTATTAGAGGAAATTGCACCACCTTACAACATTAAAACAGCCTCATTTATGCAAAACGGGGAAAATGTATATCCGTTTTTCAGGCTGGGTGAAAATTTCACCTTCGCTTTTGATGACCTTTTTGGAAACGAAGCTAATTACTATTACACACTTACACATTGTAATTACGACTGGACCAAGTCACAATTAACCGTAAACGAATACATTTCGGGCTTTGACAACCAGCGTATACAAACCTATCAAAACTCATTTAACACACTGCAAATCTATTCGCATTACGTGTTATCGTTCCCTAATAAGTTTACACGTATACAACTTACAGGCAACTATATACTTAACATACTTAATGAGGACAGAGAGGTTATAATGTCTCGCCGTTTTGTAGTATATGAAGAAAAAGTATCGGTTCCGTTACAGGTAAAAAGAGCTAGAGGAATGGACGAAATTCAGGAAAAACACAATATGGATTTTGCCGTTAAAACCAATGCCTTTATCTTCCAGATGCCACTGCAAAACGTTAAGGTTGCCCTTTTCCAAAACGGAAGGTTTGACAATGCTATTTACAATGTAAAACCACAATACACCATAGGCAACGACCTTATATACAAATATGACAAGGAAACCCAGTTTTGGGCAGGTAACGAATACCTTTACTTTGACAACAAAGATATTCGTAACGCCGTAAATAATGTGCTTAGGGTAACCGGCGGTGAGATTTACAACAATATTTTATATGCAAATGAAGCCCGAGGCAGTAAACCATACACTTACTACCCCGATATTAATGGCAACTTTGTAACTAACAACAGCAACCTGAATGTTACCGACGTAACACTGGAGGCTGATTATGCCTGGGTTTTCTTTAAGCTGAGCGCACCTGCCTATTTTGAGAAGGATGATATTTATATTGGCGGCATGTTTAACAACTATGCCAAGACCGATGAATACAAAATGGAGTATAACGAAAAAACAGGCATGTATGAAAAAGCTGTTATGATAAAACAGGGCTTTAACAACTACATGTATATCCCTGCTAACTCTAAAGGAAAAGTAAATGGAAAGGCATCTCCCGACGGGAATTTCTTCCAAACGGAAAATGATTATAACGTAATTGTATACTACAGGGAAAACAACGAACGTTATGATAGGGTGATAGGTTTTGGACAAGCCAATTCTGAAGACATTATCAATTAGAAATCAACAACTTAAAAAATATTTTTTGTTAATTTAATATCCTGAATGAAACTACAACAATATTAAATTCGTATTTTTGTTTAGAAAACGCTGTGAAAATTTATGGTTACACAAATTACAAGAGGCATAAAAATATCTGTTTCTACTAGTTTTGAAGGTACTTACTTTAAGAACTACAAGATTCATTTTGCCTTTACTTATGAGGTAACTATAGAGAACCAAAGCAAAGACTCTGTACAGTTAAATTCCCGCCACTGGGAAATTTACGACTCCCTTAATGATATTGAAGTAGTAGACGGCGAAGGTGTAATAGGCAAAAAACCCGTACTAAAACCCGGCGAAAAGCATACTTACAGCTCAGGCTGCCTGCTGGCATCTCCTTTTGGAGCCATGAGAGGCTACTTTAATATGATTAACTTTACCTCAACAAGAACTTTCAGGGTAATAATACCTACTTTCAGGCTTAGTGCTCCTTTTGCACTTAATTAGTATATTTTCAGGCATAAGCATTTATTGATGATTTTTTTGCAATTAAAGAGCAGAATATTTCCGTATATTTGCATTACTAAAAATTTTTTAATTGCTTAAATTATAAATTATTATGCCAAAAGGAATATACAATGTACCCGAGGCTTTTAACGAACCTGTTAAATCGTATGCTCCGGGAACTCCCGAAAGAGAACAGGTTCTGGCCACTTTTAAAGAACTTTACAACAGTAGTGTTGATGTGCCTTTATACATTGGTACGGAAGAGATCCGTACAGGTAAAACCAAAACAATAAACCCTCCTTTTGACCACAAAAAAACGGTAGGTACTTACCACGAAGCCGAAAAGGAACATGTGGTAAAAGCTATTGATACTGCACTTGCTGCCAGAACAAAATGGGCTGCAATGGCATGGGAACAAAGAGCTTCTATATTCCTTAAAGCTGCCGACTTGCTTGCAGGCCCGTACCGTGCAAAAATAAACGCAGCTACCATGATAGCTCAGGCTAAAACTGTTCATCAGGCAGAGATTGATGCAGCTTGTGAGTTTATTGATTTCCTTCGTTTTAATGTAGAGTTCATGACTCAGATATATGCAGAACAGCCTGTATCTTCAGACGGTATATGGAACAGAATGGAACACCGCCCGTTAGAAGGTTTCGTTTATGCAATTACTCCTTTTAACTTTACAGCTATCGCTGGTAACCTTCCTGCCTCTCCTGCCCTAATGGGTAATGTAGTGGTGTGGAAACCTAGTGCTGCTCAGGTATACAGTGCTAACGTAATTATGGAAGTGTTTAAACTTGCAGGATTACCTGACGGTGTAATTAACATGGTTCACGGTGACCCTGTTATGATAACAGATACTCTTTTAGAAAGCCCTGATTTTGCAGGAATACATTATACAGGCTCTACAGCTGTATTTAATGGTATTTGGGCAAAAATAGGCAACAATATGGGTAAAGGTATTTACAAAACCTACCCAAGAATTGTAGGTGAAACAGGTGGTAAGGACTTTGTTATCGCCCACCCGTCATCTATCCCTGCACAGGTAGCAACAGCGCTTTCAAGAGGTGCTTTTGAATTCCAGGGACAAAAATGTTCGGCTGCTTCAAGAGCTTACATACCTCAGTCAATATGGCCGGAGGTTAAAGAAAAACTTGTTGCCGATATTGCTTCAATGAAAATGGGTTCTCCTGAAGATCTTTCAAACTTTATCACTTGTGTTATCCACGAGGGATCGTTTGATAAGCTTACAGGTTATATTGATGCTGCTAAAAATGCTTCGGATGCCGAAATCATTGCCGGTGGTAAATATGACAAATCAGTAGGTTACTTTATAGAGCCAACAGTTATTTTAACTACAAACCCTCAGTATGAAACTATGCATACTGAACTTTTTGGCCCTGTATTAACTATATATGTTTATGAAGATGCCAAATGGGAAGAAACACTTAAACTTGTAGACCAAACTTCTCCATACGCATTAACGGGAGCTGTTTTCAGCCAGGACCGTTATGCTATAGAGCAGGCTGCAAAAGCGCTTGAAAACTGCGCAGGTAACTTCTACATCAACGATAAACCAACAGGTGCCGTTGTAGGACAACAGCCTTTTGGTGGTGCGAGAGCATCGGGAACAAACGACAAAGCAGGATCTGTACTGAACCTGTTACGTTGGGTTTCTCCAAGAACAATCAAGGAAACTTTTGTTCCGCCAACAGATTACAGATATCCTTTCTTAGGATAATACATAAAACCAAAAAAGGCTTCCTAATAGGAAGCCTTTTTTTATACTTTATATTTCATTGCCAGGTGCACCACCTTTTTGGTCTCAAAGAATTCATCATCAAAATAATCGGAAAGATTATAAATTGTAGTTCTCTGGAAAACAGAAAGCTCTTCTGTAAGGTCGCCACCTTTTAGATATAATATACCGTTAGGTAAATCATGATTCTGATCCTTTTTGACTTTACCCCTAACCCATTTTACAAAATCAGACATATTAGTCACGGCACGGCTCACAATAAAATCGAACTCCTCGTTCACTTTTTCGGCACGCATCTGTTCAGCTTTCACATTAGTAAGACCTAAAGCTTCAGCCACACCGTTTACTACCTTTATTTTTTTGGCAATAACATCAATAAGGTAAAACTGGGTTTCAGGAAACAGTATAGCTAGTGGTATTCCCGGAAAACCTCCTCCGGTCCCCACATCCATAACCTTTGCTCCCGGTTTAAACTCCATAACCTTTGCAATACCAAGTGAATGCAATACGTGTTTTGTATATAACGACTCTATATCCTTTCTGGAAATCACATTGATTTTTGAATTCCAGTCGGTATAAAGTTCTTCAAGTTGTGCAAACTGCTCCTTCTGCCTCTCGGTAAGATCAGGAAAATATCTAACAATCTCCTCCATTAATTTTAATTTTAGACAAAAGTAAGCATTTTGAATGCTAATTTTTACATCATTTTTTTCGTTTTGCAATTCATTAATAACTACCTTTGAAGCCCTTGGATTTCAACTATTAAGACAATGAATATCAATACTCCCGTTTTTTCAAAAAACGACTCAATAAAATTTTTCAGAACACTAAACAAACGTGTAAACGAATACTTTAAGGAAAATAACCTTAAAAAAACAGGTAACTGGAAACTACACCTAAAAACAATTATAATGTTTACCCTGTTTTTAGCACCTTACTTTTTAATACTTACGCTTAACATGTCAGTATGGGTACAGCTGCTACTAACCATTGTTATGGGTGTAGGAATGGCTGGTGTAGGAATGAATGTAATGCACGACGGCAACCATGGTTCCTACTCGTCAAAATCATGGTTAAATCAGTTTATGGGCGGAAGCATTTATGTTTTGGCAGGTAACGTATACAACTGGCAGGTACAGCACAATGTACTGCATCATACTTACACAAACATTCACGGTCATGACGAAGACCTTGATGCAGGAAGGATAATCCGTTTTACACATAGTGCAACATGGAGAAGGTTCCACAAATTTCAACACTACTACTCTATTTTCCTATATGGTTTACTAACCTTTAACTGGGCTATTACTACCGATATAAAACAGATGAGAAGGTACATTAAAAAAGGGCTTTCTTACGGTAAATTCCAAAGTCCGGTAAAACAATGGACAGTACTGGTAATTACCAAACTTATTTATGTTATTATCTGGCTTGCCATCCCAATGATTTTAGGAATCACATGGTGGAAAGTACTTATAGGTTTCTTTGTAATGCACTATACGGCGGGGCTTATACTAAGCGTTGTTTTTCAGCTGGCACACGTAGTGGAGGAAACAGACAATCCAATACCGGGCGAGAATGGTGAAATTGAAAACACCTGGGCTATACACCAGCTATACACCACAGCAAACTTTGCTCCTAAAAACAAAATTGTAAACTGGTTTACAGGAGGCCTAAACCACCAGATTGAACACCATATTTTTCCGAATATAAGCCATGTCCATTATGGGGCTATCGCAAAAATCGTAAAACAAACTGCAAAAGAGCATAACCTGCCTTACCATGAGTTCAAAACCATGCGCAGCGCCATTGCAGCACATTTCAGGCATTTAAAAGAGCTGGGAATGAAACCGGCATTAAATTAATATTTTACAGTCAATTAAATACAGTAGAACGATGAATCAGCTTTCTGACAGGATTAATAATCTGTCTACCTCACAAACGCTTGCTATGGCAGCAAAAGCCAGAGAGCTAAAAGCACAGGGAAAAGACATTATAAGCCTTAGCCTTGGCGAACCGGATTTTAATACTCCGGACTTTATTAAGGAAGCGGCTAAAAAAGCCATTGACGAAAATTACAGCGCATACCCTCCGGTAGATGGTTATGTGGAGCTTAAAGAAGCTATATGTAACAAATTTAAAAGAGACAATGGGCTTGAATACAAGCCTTCGCAAATAGTAGTTTCTACAGGTGCAAAGCAATCGCTATATAATATTGCACAGGTAATGCTTAACGATGGTGACGAGGTTATACTGCCTGCTCCATACTGGGTAAGCTATGTAGAGATCGTAAAACTTTCGGGAGGTGTACCGGTAGAAGTACCTACATCTGTTGAAACCGATTTTAAAATGACTGCCGAACAGCTTGAGGCTGCTATCACACCCAAAACAAAAATGATGTGGTTTAGCTCACCTTGTAATCCTAGTGGTTCTGTTTACGACCGTGAGGAACTTACAGCTATCGCTAAAGTATTAGAGAAACATCCTAATATTTTTGTAGTATCTGATGAGATCTATGAACACATTAACTATTCCGGTACATTTTGCAGTATAGCTTCTATTCCGGGCATGCTGGAAAGAACAATTACTGTAAATGGAGTTGCTAAAGCATTCGCCATGACAGGATGGAGAATTGGTTACATAGGAGCACCTGAGTTTATTGCTAAAGCATGTACTAAAATACAGGGACAGGTAACAAGTGGCGCAAACAGTATTGCACAGCGTGCTACAATCGCTGCTGTTGAGGCCGATCCTTCTGCTATCAAATATATGGTTGATGCTTTCCACAAACGTAGGGATTTAGTAGTTAACCTTGTAAAAGAAATACCGGGCTTTAAGATTAATGTACCTGAGGGAGCATTTTATGTTTTCCCTGACGTGTCTGAATATTTCGGGAAAACCATAAATGGTGTTGAAATTAAAAATGCAGATGACTTTTCTATGTACCTACTGGAGCACGCTAATGTGGCTACCGTAACCGGAGATGCATTTGGTAATCCTAACTGTATCCGTTTTTCTTATGCAACGAGCGAAGATCAACTGATTGAAGCCATACGAAGAATTAAGGAAGCACTTGCTTAATACAAAATACTGCCCTGCCCAAAGCAGGGCTTTTTGATTATATACATAACAAGTAATATGCAAAAAAAAATACTTTTATTAGGTTCGGGAGAATTAGGTAAAGAGTTTGTAATCGCAGCACAGCGTATAGGTCAAACCGTTATTGCGGCAGACAGTTATGCAGGGGCTCCGGCAATGCAGGTTGCCGATGCTTTTGAGGTTATCAATATGCTGGATGGCACCGCACTGGATGCCATAGTTGCAAAACACGATCCTGATTTTATAGTTCCTGAAATTGAAGCCATAAGAACCGAGCGTTTTTACGATTACGAAAAACAGGGTATTACCGTAGTACCATCGGCTAAGGCAGCTAATTTTACAATGAATCGTAAAGCCATACGAGATCTTGCTGCAAAAGATCTTGGCCTGCGTACTGCTAACTACCGTTATGCTACATCGGCAGATGAGCTTCAAAAAGCCGTAAACGAAGTAGGCATGCCATGTGTGGTTAAGCCATTAATGTCATCTTCAGGTAAAGGACAGTCTACCATCAAAACTCAGGAAGATATCGAGAAGGCATGGAAGTATGCTGTAGAAGGTTCACGCGGTGACGTGGTGGAAGTAATTGTGGAGGCTTTTGTAAACTTCCATTCAGAAATCACCCTACTTACCGTAACACAAAACAATAACCCAACCCTGTTTTGCGCACCTATAGGCCATAGGCAGGAACGCGGAGATTACCAGGAAAGCTGGCAGCCGGCAAGGGTTAGCGATAAAGATATTGCTGAAGCTCAGGACATGGCACGTAAAGTGACAGAAGCCCTTGGCGGAGCAGGTATATTTGGTGTGGAGTTCTTCCTTACGGATGAGGGCGTGTACTTCTCTGAACTTTCCCCAAGACCGCATGACACAGGCATGGTAACGCTTGCAGGAACTCAAAACTTTAACGAGTTTGAACTACACCTTAGAGCCATACTAAGCCTGCCAATACATGAAATCACCTTAGAAAGAACCGGTGCAAGTGCTGTTATACTGGCATCTGAAAATAGTGATAATCCTACTTTTACAGGTGTAGAAAAAATCGCTGCCCTTCCTAAAACTGATTTCAGGCTGTTTGGAAAACCTACCTCACGTCCGTACCGCAGGATGGGTGTATCCCTTACTTATGATACTACCGATACACCTGTGGAAGAAGTAGTGGAAAAAGCAAAAGCAGCGGCTGCATTAGTTAAGGTTCATGCATAAATAAGTAAGCTATAAATAATTTACTTATAACAGAAAAAAGTACTTTTACAGAAACAAACCAACAAATAAATGAAACAATTAAAATTAGCCGCACTGGCTGTGGTATTATCCCTTTCACTTTCTTCATGTTCAGGCAATGGCCCTGAGGATACTGCTAAAAAATTTATTGAGTATACCAATCAGGGAGAGTTTAGCAAAGCTAAAGAACTAAGTACCGATAAAACAGCTGCTATGCTTGGAATGGCCGAAGGTTTTGCACAAGGTAAAATGGAGGAGATGAAAGAAAGAAATAAAGATGTAAAAGTAGAAATTACCTCATCTGAAGTAAATGAAGACAAAGCTACCGTTAAATTTAAGCTTACCGGAGGTGAAAACACTGAAGGTAGTGAAAATCAACTTAATCTTGTAAAGGTTGATGGTAAGTGGAAAGTAGACATGAATAAAGAAGGAGCAAGATAATTGCTGTCTAAATACTTTTTAATAAAGCATTACCGGGCCCTGAAACTTTTTACAGGACTGGTAATGCTTTTTATTTTTGCTATTATAGTTTATAAATCGGTTTTTTACTTTGATAAACAGTCAGAAAGCAAATTGGTTAAACTGCACGAAAACACTTCACGCCTAAATAACCTTGAGATATCTTTAATTAAAGAAGGAGATTTTATACTACGCAAAGGATTTGGGCATTTTAGTGATTTTATAGCGCAAAACCTCAATCATGGTTCATACGACATCACCCATTGCGGTATTATTATAAAAAAAGATAATGAGTTTTATGTAGTACATTCCCTATCGTCAGACGTATCGGATATTGACGGCGTACAGGCACAGCTTCTTGAAACCTTTTTATCCTACAGTACCCCGCAAAAAATTATCATTACCAGAACTATAAACACTACCGATACCATAGGGCACAACATAGCATTACAGGCAGCACATTATTGCAAACTACAGATTCCGTTTGACAGCCAGGGTACTATTGATGATTCCGGTTCTTTTTACTGCACCGAACTTATTTGGCATATACTGGAAAAGGATTTGCAACTCGTAAAACTCCCTGAAGAACATGAGGAACGAAAAAAGTTTTTTTATGCTTTAGAAAACATTTACAGTACTGATTATTTCGACATCATTATTAATCAGTATCAATAAAACTAAACTAGTCGAAAATGTCATTCTGAACGTAACAGAACGGAGTGAAGAATCTCAAACCATTAAGAGATTTTCCTGTCGTCAAAATGACAAAAACCGAATTAATCAGTATCATTAAAAAAGACCGGATAAACCGGCCTTTTCATTATTTTTTAATTCCTAGTTTGAGGTTATCAAAGGTAGAAACATTTATCACGTCTTCCACATCATTATCAAACGATATGGTAATACTGTCTCCTTCCTTGGTTACCGGAAGTTCGTTAGACAACTGTGACGACCCAATAAATATTTTAGAACTGCCATCAACAGTAAAGTAATAAAAACTGTTTCCGTTTTTAATATCACTTTGTATTCGGGATATCACAGTAGTTAAGTTTGTACGGGTATCTTCAGCGTCAGGGTTAATACGGTTACCCGACATGTTGTATACATTCTTATAAGCCATAAGTGCTTCAGGCATAGTATTACCCACCCCTACTATAGTATAATCACCTATTGCAACCATAGCATACATTTTTACAAGTCCGCCACCGTCTTTTAAGGTCATAACATAAGTTGGAATCCCGTTTATTGTATAAGGCACAGGCAGGGAAGCATGATAGCGTTTTTCCTGCACTTTACCCTCTGCCGATTTTTGTGCGGCATATTCGGTTGCACCACTCTGTTTATAAAAAGTAGTTTCCTTGGTGCGGGTATCAACCAGTACAAAACCTACCGCCGACTCATCTTTACCTACTGATGATACTCCGGTGTACCAATACGGCCTGCCATCTTTACCATAAACCAGGGTAAGGTCTTCGGTAATCATTAATTTATCTTCATTACTCCAGTTCCAGTAACCATGAACATATTCGCCCCAGTCGGACAACTGGTCTATAACAAACGAAATAGGCTGTATTCTGTCAATCCATAATGGGGTATCGGCTATGCCATACTCTTTTATTACTCCGGTTTGTGCATCAATTACCACAACACCAACAGCATCGTTACCGGAAAATCCTATTTCCTTATCGTATTTTGAGGCTACCCAAAAAGGATTACCTTCATTATCTACCTCAAAAATAAACTTAGTTAGTCCAGTCGTAGCATAGCCATTAAAATAAGCATGCCTGTCTACCCTGCTGCCAAAGTATGCTTCGGGCTGATACTTTATCTTAATATCTTTTCCGTTTAGTTTTTGTACCAACCTTACATCACGTTCGTTTGTTGCCGACACCATAACATAACCATCGGTACCCTCGGTATTATTAAGCCATTTAAAAAAGCCCGAATGTAAAAGCGGAGCAACCCAAAACAGGTCGTCTCCTACTTTTTGGATAAAAAATTCTCCAAGTTCACTCTTACTTCCCAATGCCGGATCTGACCCTATGATTTTCTCTCCTAAAAGAGACGCAAGTTCTTCGTCTACCACCCTAACCTTGTCTATGGATATAGGTGCTATATGGTTAGACATAGTATTACCTGTTTCTACCTCACCAATAAGTTCCCTGTACGACTCGCTATGAAATATTGGGCTACCTGTAACAAAAGGCAATACAATCACATAAATAAGCAGTATTGGAATTAGCCTAAACAAAAACTTTTGCAGCTTATTAAATTTAAATTTCACCTTATCTTTAGATGCGTTTACCTGAGCCGTAAGCAAGTTTCCTAAAATAATTAGAAAAATTAGTATAACGGCAAAACCTGTAAACCTGTAATTGACTACGGGAAGAGTTGTATAAAAAATTAAAAATCCTATGAGTAATACAAATATTACTGCTATTGGTTTTCTCATGATAATTGTTTTGGTTTGTTTATTTATAGGTAGAAGAAATACTCAAAACGTTACATTTTTAGGCTTATATTTCGGCATTAAGCCCGGTATGTCCCCTGTTACTGTGAATTTCATAAAAATTTGCTGCCTATTATAATTTGCAAATAATTAAGAATTCAATTCTTACTTTTGTAAAAACGCCCTGTTAATTATATATGAAACTGCTAGTAGTAGAAGACGAACCTCAACTCCTCTCCATTATCCGTAAAGGACTTTCGGAAAAAAACTACGACGTGAGTGCTGCACTCGACGGCACTACTGCATTAGATATGATTAACAATAACAGGTTTGACGTGGTAGTACTGGATGTAATGCTACCCGATATTAACGGTATAGAAATTTGCCGCAGGCTAAGGGCTTCAGGCAACTTTGTCCCCATACTTATGCTAACTGCCTTAAACAGCAGTGAGAATATTGTTACCGGACTCAATGCGGGTGCCGATGATTATATGTCAAAACCATTTAAGTTTAGCGAGCTTGAGGCGCGTATAAATGCACTGGCACGAAGAGCAGGGCAGGACCAGAAACCTGCAGAGATTATTACTATTGCCGACCTGGAGATAGACCGCAGGGCAAAAACTGTTAAACGCAGCGGTGACCTTATTACGCTTACAGCAAAAGAGTTTAAGTTACTATACTACCTTGCCAAGAATACCGGTATTACGCTCTCCCGCGAAAAAATACTGGACAATGTATGGAACATTAACTTTGACATGAATACCAATGTGGTTGATGTATACATTAACTATCTGAGAAAGAAAATAGACAAGCCTTATACGATTAAACTAATACATACCATTAAAGGACTGGGCTACATTTTAAAACCCTGATTATGCAAATTAAAAAGAAAATTACTATTACCTATATTGTCCTTTCCGGGGTGAGCACACTGGCATTATGCCTGCTTGTGTTCTTTCTTTTTAAGCAAAATAATCAGTACTACTTTTTAAAAAGGCTACAGGACAGGGCTAAAATTGTAGCTTCCATACATTACCAGCACGACCCTATGAAGGCCGAGTATTACAAGAACCTTAAAAAAAACGGACTTGAGGAACTTATTAATGAAGATGATTTTGTGCTTAAGGTAAACGGTGAAGATACTTTTGAATACAATACCAAGCTGGATTTACCTTCGGAATTTTATGCTGATGTAATGAAAAACGGATCCAGTTGGACTGTAAACAGTGAGCATCAATACTATTATGCACAAATTTTTAAGGAATCAGGGCAACGCTACATGGTAATTGTTACTGCCCGCGACAGGCGTGGTAACACCAGTTTAATATACATTAGCCGCATACTTATTTTCGGCGGACTGGCCTTTATAATAATAGCCTACTTCTTTGGGCGCTTTTTAGCTACAAGGTTTATTAATCCGGTTTCAAGAATAACGAAAGAGGTAAAACGCATTAGCGCCTCTAATTTACACAATCGCCTTCCGGAGACTGAGGAATCTGATGAACTGGCCGACCTTACCCGTACCTTTAACGATATGCTGGACAGGCTGGAAACCTCGTTTGAAATTCAGGCCAACTTTATAAACAATGCCTCACACGAATTAAAAACTCCTATAACCACCATTATAGCCGAAACCGAAATTGCCCTTTTAAAAGAAAGAGAAACCGAAGAGTATATTACTTCATTAGAAAACATTAATAAGCAGGCTTCACGCCTTGGCAACCTTACTGAAAGCCTTTTAAAACTTACCCAAACCGGATATGACGGCAAAAAGCAGGTACAGGATATTGCCCGTGTAGATGAAGTTTTAATGGATGTAAAATGTGACCTTGATAAAATTTACCCCAATAACAGGGTAACTATAAACCTTAATAATTTACCCGAAGACGATTCGCTTTTAATGCTGCCCTGCAACAGGCCTTTACTGGAGCTGGCTATAGGTAATATTATTACAAACGGAGTAAAATACTCTGATAACGAAGAGGTTTTTGTAACCCTCACAGCCAATAAAGAAAATATTAAAATAAGTATTACCGATATTGGTATTGGTATCCCCCCTGAGGATATCCCTTATCTTTACGAACCTTTCTTTAGGGGTAAAAAGGCCGCATCAAAATATGTTGGCTATGGTTTAGGACTTCCTTTGGCCATGAAAATCATCCGTATGCATGGCGGCGAACTTTTAATCCAGTCGGAATCCGGTAAGGGAACAGTGGTTAACATTGTATTTACCACACCTCAACATTAAAAACTCTAATATAAAATCTTATTAAATTCTAATATTGTTTTAAATCCGTTTTAAGACAGGAGTTGTTGTTTTGTATGTGTAAACCGAAAAGATTTATGCATTATGAAAAACATACTGATTCCTACTACGGTAGAAAATGACATCCTAACCGCGGTAAAAACAGCAGTAAAGTATACTACAGGTACTAATTGCAGTATTGTTTTAATGATGCTGCAAAAAATCCCAAACGCTTATTCTGCTTCTCAATTCCTAAGGGAAACAACTCCTTCCTGCACACCTGCACAAAACTCGTTATTAAACCAGTGCAGGGAGGTTGTTACCCAAACCGGTAATTGCAGGCTCTTAATACATCACCAATATGGTATGTCGGCACCATTATTAAAAAACTTAATGGAGCATTTGGATACTGATTTGGTTATACTTACCAGATCGTACAGAGAAGAAAAAAACAGTCTTCATACCACTTACCGACAGCTACTGCTTAACAGCAAATATCCTATTCTTCATTTAGGAAACGAAAGTGAGGAATACAACTTCAATAAAGCCATGTATTTGGAATACCCTAAAGTTGATCTTGGCATACATGAAGTACAAAAACTGATTAACGAGCAGTTTTCATTTAAAATTGTAAGTCAGGCTAAAATTGAAGAGAGTATAGACGAGATGGTTCCGCATATAGCCGAGACCATTTCAAAAAACAATATAGATATACTGATTGAAGCGCGAAGGACCGCAAAGAGAAGCGGAAGAAAAGAACAGTCAGTTAACCACAATTTGGGATTACCACTACTTTCTGTCCATGCAGAAACGGTAACATAATCCCGGATTATTAAACACTACCGCTATGCTATTAAAGAAAAAAATACCAATGAAATATGTATTGGGCAAGATTAAAGTTGAGCTTAGTCTGGTACTTTTATATACTATAGGTTTTGAGCTAGTACATCATTACTACCATGCCCTATCTATAGACATTCCTATTGCAGTACCTACCATTATAGGTACCATTATATCGTTACTGCTGGCCTTCAAGTCCAATCAGGCTTACGACCGTTGGTGGGAAGCCCGTATTGTTTGGGGTGCTATTGTAAACGATTCACGTACACTTATAAGGCAGGTAATAGGATTTTACAAAGACCCGGACTTTTCTGTAGAAGCAAGCGACTTTAAAGAGCGTTTTGCAAAAAGACAGGCCGCATGGTGCTACAGCCTTGGAATGTCACTTAGAGGGAAAGATCCGTTACCACCTATAAAATCATTGCTTAGCGATGAGGAGTACAATTTTGTAAAAAAGCATAAGCATGTCCCAAATGCGCTTTTGCTATTACACGCAAAAGAACTTAAAAAGGCAAACAATCAGGATAGGATTAATGTATACCAACAGGTAGAGATTGACAACACCCTTAGCAGGCTGTGTGACAGTATGGGTAAATGTGAGCGTATTAAAAACACGGTATTCCCTACCACATATAGTATGTATATAAGGTTTACACTATTGTTATTCTTAACCCTACTTCCGTTTGGCCTTACTGATTTCCTTGGATGGTTACAAATACCACTGGTAACTACCATTGGTGCTGCATTCTTCCTTATTGAGAAGATGGCTATACACCTACAGGATCCGTTTGAAAACAGAGCTACTGATACCCCCATGATATCCATATCAAATAATATAGAAAAAAACCTGCTGCAAATGGTGCACGAGTACAGGGACGAACACAATGCTGACGACGATATGTTTGAGAGCCCTAAGCTAAATCATATGCAGCCCGAGAAGAATGCCTATTTTGTCTTATAGTTTTGTAAGACGCTTCATAGACGTTTGGTTAGCGTTTGCCGCCCCTTTCCCCGGGGCGGTTTTTTTATGGTATAGTTTAGTTGTGAAAAAGTTATATTTTTGTTGCAACAAAACAAAACTGAAAACAACATGAAAGCATATGTATTTCCGGGTCAGGGTGCCCAGTTTACAGGAATGGGTAAAGAGCTTTATGAAAACTCTCCCCTTGCAAAGGAACTATTTGAAAAAGCTAACGATATACTTGGATTCCGTATAACAGATATTATGTTTGAGGGTACTGCAGAGCAGCTTAAGGAAACTAAGGTTACACAGCCTGCCGTATTCCTTCATTCGGTTATATTAGCAAAAACTTTAGGTGAAGATTTCAAACCTGAAATGGTTGCGGGTCACTCGTTAGGTGAATTTTCGGCACTTGTAGCTGCAGGAGCTCTTACTTTTGAAGACGGACTTAAACTTGTTTCACAACGTGCTATGGCAATGCAAAAAGCATGTGAAATAACACCTAGCACTATGGCTGCTGTATTAGGACTTGAAGATAAAGCTGTTGAGGATATTTGCGAACAAACCGAAGGTGTTGTGGTCGCTGCAAACTACAATTGCCCGGGCCAGCTTGTAATTTCTGGCGAGACTACTGCTGTAGAAAGAGCTTGTGAGGCACTTAAAGCCGCCGGAGCAAGAAGAGCACTTATACTACCCGTAGGTGGTGCATTCCACTCTCCTATGATGGAACCTGCAAGAGAAGAACTTGCTGCTGCTATAGAGAAAACACAATTTGCTACACCGGTATGCCCGGTATACCAAAACGTACCTGCAACAGCAGTAACTAACCCAGATGAGATTAAACAAAACCTTATCATCCAGCTTACAGCTCCGGTAAAATGGACGCAAAGCGTACAAAACATGATTACCGACGGTGCTACCCTGTTTACAGAGGTTGGCCCTGGTAACGTGTTACAGGGTCTTGTAAAGAAAATAAATAAAGAGGCTGAGACTGCTTCAGCTTAATAAAATTTCTACTTTTTTGAAGCCCCCGTTATTTATAATAACGGGGGCTTTTCGTATATTTATAGTACGCAACAGCGTCACTTACCACTATTTATAAATGTTTTTGAAAAGAGAAGCCGAAAACTTTACAGAGTAGGCATTATTATATACAACCAAACACATGAAAACATTTTTAAAAACCGTAAACAATGCCATTAAGTATTGGTATATCTTTTTAATTATAGGGATTTTATTTACAGCATTGGGATTTTATGTATTTGCCACACCCCTAAAATCATTTATAACACTGGCGCTGTTTTTCAGTCTGTCGTTTATCTTCAGCGGACTTTCAGAAATCATGTTTGCCTCCTTTAACCGTAAGGAAGTAGACAACTGGGGGTGGATACTGGCCTCTGGAGTAATAAGCTTACTACTGGGCATTATTATGACAGTAAGACCCGAAATATCTATGGCTACACTGCCGTTTTACATTGGCTTTATAGTGCTTTTTCGTTCGTTTATGGCAATAAGTACCGCCATAGACCTTCAAAATTATGATGCATCAAATTATAACGGACTGTTACTTCTGGGTATACTTGGGCTTATTTTCTCGTTTGTTATGCTATGGAATCCCATTTTTGCCGGAATGACACTCGTTTTCTGGACCGGTGCCGCCCTGCTTTCCATAGGTATTTATAATATGTTTTTGGCCTTTAAACTTAGGCGCATCCACAAAACGCATCAGGAAATATCAGATGAGCTTAAAGAAAAACTCCATCAGATAAAAAAAGAAATACACGAAGAACTGAAAAGCAAATAATAACCGTTTACTTACGCCTATCATCCCTTTCGCTACCACGAAAGGGATTTTTATTTTTTATATATTGCCGTACCTTTAATAAACCCGAAAATACACACTATACTTTGAACGAATTTCCGCTCCACACCAAATTCAAATATCCCTGGCGAAAATATCAGGAAAGAGTGCTTCATGAACTGGAAGACCATCTATACAACAGGCACCTGCATGTTATTGCACCTCCGGGATCAGGTAAAACCATACTGGGTCTGGAAGTAATGAAAAGGCTTAACCGCCCTACCCTCGTACTTGCCCCAACCATAGCAATCAGAAACCAGTGGATTTCACGATTTTGTGAGTTATTTCTTGACACAGATGTTGTGCCCGATTGGATTTCACGCGATATAAAAAAACCTAAGTTCCTTACCATAAGTACCTATCAGGGTATGCATGCCGCCTGTAACAACAGGCAGGAAAGGGAAGAAGATATCGCCGAGGAAGAGGAAAATGGTTATAAGGAGGAAAAAAGTACAAATGAGAACCTTATTAAAATTGTTAGCGGATTAAAAGCTAAAAATGTAAAAACCATTGTAATTGATGAGGCTCACCACCTGAAAAACGAATGGTGGGATACACTTACCAAAATCAAAAAACAACTGGATCCTGTAATAGTAGCCCTTACAGCTACACCTCCATATGATGTTACACCTGCGGAATGGGAACGCTATACCGAACTGAACGGACCGGTAGACACCGAAATTACAGTACCCGAACTGGTAAAGGAAAACGACCTTTGCCCACATCAGGACTATATATTCTTTACACTACCGTCGCAAACAGAACAGGAGAGTATTGAAAAATTCAGGAACAAAGTACAGCAGGCTGTATCCTCAATAAGGGAAGATGCTATTTTTGTCAAAGCCCTTGAAAACCTGCCTGCCTATGCTAACCCTAAGGATAACATTGAATGGATTTACGACAACTTTGAGATTTACATAAACATCCTGATATTCTTCAATAGCATTGGCAAAACAATAGATTCTTATCATTTTGAAGTAGTAGGTGATAATACCATCAACATACCTGAACTTGATAATGACCGACTCATATCCCTGTTACAGTATTACCTTTTTAAAGAAAAAGAACTTTTTGAGGGATATGAAGAACATAAGGAGTCAATGCTAAAAATGCTGAAGCATTATGGTGTAACCCAGAAAAAAACCATAAGCTTTGAGCTTGACAGGAGAGCTTCTGCAAATCTTACTTCAAGTATCAGCAAATTGGATGGTATTAAAAAAATAGCCAATTTAGAATTCGGCAATCTGAAGAAAGATCTAAGAATGGTTATCCTTTGTGATTTCATCCGTAAGGAGTTTTACGTATCGGGGGAAGTTAATGATAAAAAGCTGGATAAAATTGGCGTAATGCCTGTTTTTGAAAAACTAAGAAGAGACAATCCTGATAATATTAAACTGGGTGTACTTACCGGCTCGCTCATTATTATCCCAAAAACAGCTTATAACTCCTTTAAGGAGAAAACTGAAAAATACAATCTAAAAGAGGTCAGTTGCACACCTGTCCCTTTTGATGATAATTATGTTTTAATAGTTCCAAACGAACAGCTAAAACACAACATTGTTACCATAATAACCCAAATATTTGAGGAAGGTAATATTGAAATTCTTACAGGAACAAAATCCTTGCTGGGTGAAGGCTGGGATGCGCCCTGTATAAATACGCTTATACTGGCAAGTTTTGTTGGTTCGTTTGTACTCTCAAACCAAATGAGGGGAAGGGCCATACGGGCACAAAAAGGGAATACCGACAAAACAGGTAATATATGGCATCTGGTATGTATAGACCCAACAGAACAAAATGGTGGTAATGACCTTAATATGCTCCAAAGGCGCTTTAGGGGATTCATAGGAATTTCTTTTAAAGATAATGAAGGAATAGAAAACGGCATAACACGACTTAACATCCCTAAAAACATCTATAAGGGAGAAGTTATAAATGCCAAAAATGAAGAGATGTTCTCTTATGCTTTAAAAAGAGATTTATTAAAAAACCGCTGGCATGAGGCAATTGATAAAGGAGTAAGCCTGGTAGAAGAAATAACAATACCATATACACTGCCTCAGAAACATAAAGAGAAAACCATACGCCAGTTAAAAGATCTTTACTTTAACAGGACAATAGGCTATTTAATAGCACAACTTTTTTCGGGGATAATATTATATCTTACATCATCATTTGAAGCTCTTGGACGTACCGCCAAAAACATCAAAACATGGACAGACTTTTACCTATTCCTTTCCCTATTTGTAGGGATTGGTTTTGTAACACTGGGCAGGCAGGCATATAAAACCTTTAAGGTTTACATTACCTATCGTGATATAACAAAGGATATACAACAAATAGGTCAAACCGTTCTTAAAAGTCTTATTGATGCAGGTTGTATACATACACCGAGTAACAGAACCAGAGTAATAACCGATATTGGGAAAGACGGCGCCATGTTTTGCTTCCTAATGGGAGGTACATCTTTTGAGAAATCGGTTTTCATAGAATCGCTTATGGAGATACTTGCGCCTATTGACAGTCCGCGTTACATAATAATCAGGAAAAGTAAAAAAGGAATGATTATGCAAAAGGATTATCATGCCGTACCTGAAATAATAGGACGAAATAAAAAGCTGGCGCAAAGTTTTAAAGATTTCTGGACTGAATATGTAGGCGAATGCGAACTGGTATATGTAAGAACTCCCGAAGGACGAAAAACACTTTTGAAATCAAGAGTACAATCGTTATCAGCCCAGTTTGACCCCAAACCTGAAAGAGGTAACAAGTGGCGATAATAACATAGTAATAACACACTTACACGCAACCTTTAATGCTATTGCTAATCTTATTAGCAAACGTCTTCTATGAAAAAGCTATTGATAGCATCATTACTGCTATGCCTTACCTCATGTGCTACAATTACCAACTCCAGAACCTATCCGTTAAAGGTAAATACCAATACCCAAAACGCATCGGTAAAAGTGCATGACAGCGTTTACAAGCTACCTACAGAAGTTGAGGTGAAAAGAAGCAACAAACCGCTAAAGGTTACCCTTACTTACGATACTATAACAAGGGACTATACCATAAAATCCAAATTAATGTCAAAAAGCAGTTTGGACAATATTATATTTTTAGGTCTTTACCCTGAAGCCCTTCTGGTGGATATACTTACCAAGAAAGGCTATTACTATGGGGATGAACTTTTTCTGGATATTTATGATTCTCTACCCGAAGTGAAACGTATAGTATCAGGAAAAAAATATATCGCTAACGAAAAAAATAGTTTTAATGTTGACATATCTGTTCCTTATGCCAATATTTTTCTTCTTCAACCCGAAAGTGAAGGGGTAAAAAAAGGAGCAGGTTTTTTTGGGCTTACTCTTGGCGCTGAATATTTTTATAAGAAAAACAAGTATGTAAAATTAAATATTGGTGCTATTTCTAATTTTCCTATTCCATTCCCTGTACCTTTAATAAATGATGGAGAAGTGGAGACCTTAGTATCCCTCTACTCTACTTTTACCGATAATTATCAGCTAAACCGTTTCAGTTTAGGCTATGGTATTAGTTATTCTTTTTACAGATGGGATTACGATTTTGGTGACGATAATTATACAAATCAAAAAGACAAAAGCGTAAAAGGACATGGCATTGGACTATCTTTCAATACCTATTACAGAGTAGGTAAGTGTTTTCACATAGGATTTGTATACAATTCTACTTTTGTTAGTATATATCCACAAACAGAGCTGCTTTACCAGCATACCATAAGTTTTGATCTCTTATGGAAAATACAGATCTAAAAAAAATAAGGGGTTATTTACCCCTTACTTTCTGTTCCCATTTCCAGGCCGATGCCAGCGCGTCATCAAGGGAGAGCTCTGACTTCCAGCCTAAAACATTATTTGCTTTTGCAGTATCAGCATAGGCTTCGGCTACATCACCCGCCCTGCGATCTACTATTTTGTAATTAAGTTTTTGTCCGCTTACTCTCTCAAAGGCATTAATAACTTCAAGCACCGAGTTTCCTTTACCCGTACCCAGGTTAAACACCTCAACCTTTTGGGCATTCTTTTTATCAATAAGGCGTTGTAAAGCTAACACGTGAGCCTTTGCCAAATCTACCACATGTATATAATCGCGTACACAGGTACCATCGGTGGTTGGGTAGTTATTACCAAAAACCGAAAGCTGTTCCCTTATACCTATAGCTGTTTGTGTAATAAACGGCACAAGGTTTAAAGGAACCCCAAGCGGGAGTTCTCCTATATTAACCGAAGGGTGTGCCCCAACCGGATTAAAATAACGCAACAACACAGAGTTGATTCCACTTACTTTAGCCACATCCTTAATAATCTCCTCACCTATTTGTTTGGTATTACCATAAGGCGACAGTGCTCCCTGTATAGGTGCTCCCTCAGTAATAGGCATTTTTTCTGCTTGCCCGTAAACAGTACATGACGAACTGAAAATAAAATAAAATTCCTGTTTCTTTTGCAGTTCCTGTAAAAGATATACCAGCGAACCTATATTATTTTCATAATACAGTAACGGATTTTCCACACTCTCACCAACAGCTTTTGAAGCTGCAAAATGGATTATACCTGTAACATCCGGATATTTTACAAAGAAGTCTTTTACTGCCTGTTTTTCACGCAGGTCTATTTTTTCAAACTCCGGCTTCTTTCCGGTTATTGCCTCTATACCGTTAAGCACATCTAACGATGAGTTAGAAAGGTCGTCTATAACTACCACATCAAAACCTTCGTTTTGCAGCTCAACAACAGTATGCGAACCTATAAAACCTAAGCCCCCTGTTACAAGTATTTTCATTTTATATTGATTGGTTATTTATGCTTTATCGAAAAATCAAACAGTTTATTACCCTCATTGTCGTTGTAATTGTAGTTAAGCTCTACATTATGCTTCCTGAAAACTTCCATACCATCGTCAGCATCAAGTCCCTTTTGGGCATTAACTTCAAGTCTGTTTTTAGCCTCTTTTAAATTGACTTTATTATTGGCAACATCCAACGTATAGTAATATTCAATACTAAGCGGATCTTTTTCAAAAACCGTACTATCCAATGTAGTTATCCTGTCTACCTTAACCGGGCACTCCTTATTAATTTCGATTACCATGTCAGCAAGCTTCTTTTCAGGATTATCCCTAAACATATTGGCTACCAAAACGGCAACAAAACTCCCCATAAAAACAGCCACAAAGGCTGCTGTCTTATTTTTCTTTTTTTTCTGATTCATTAAGTAAGGAATTCCAATACCGTATCAGTTATAAATTTAATTTGCTCGTCATTAAGCTCAGTATGCATAGGTAGTGACATTACCTCATCAACCAGTTGATTGGTTACGGTAAAGTCGGCCTCATTATATCTTTCGTCAAGGTATGCCTTTTGCCTGTGTAGCGGTATAGGATAGTATATAGCACAAGGAATTCCTCTTTCCTGAAGGTGCTTCATTAAAGCATCTCTTTGTCCGTTAAGTATCCTTAGGGTATACTGGTGGAACACATGGCTGTCCTTATCCCCTTTTGTAACTGGGGTAACAATATTAGCATGACCTGCAAAAGCTGCATTGTACTTTTCGGCAGCAGCCTGTCTTGCCTCATTGTATGAATCCAGTAACGGAAGCTTAGCGTTAAGTACAGCAGCCTGTACACTGTCTAATCTTGAGTTTACCCCTACCACATCATGGTGGTAACGCTCATACATACCGTGATTCACTATACCTCTTATAACATGTGCCAGTTCATCATTGTTGGTAAAAATAGCACCACCGTCACCATAACAACCCAAGTTTTTTGACGGGAAGAAAGAAGTGGAAGCCACATCACTTATAGCACCAACTTTCTTTTTAGATCCGTCGGCATATTTATAGTTTGCACCTATAGCCTGTGCGTTATCTTCAATCACATAAAGGTTATGTTCTTTGGCAATTGCCATAATAGCCTCCATATTGGCCGCCTGTCCAAAAAGGTGTACCGGAACAATAGCCTTTGTTCTTGGAGTAATAGCATTGCGAATTGCTTCTATAGAAATATTAAAAGTATCCGGTTCTACATCTACCAGTACCGGTGTTAGCTGTAATAAAGCGATAACTTCTACCGTAGCGGCAAAAGTAAAATCGGCTGTGATAACCTCATCACCCGGTTTAAGCCCAAGGCCCATCATGGCAATTTGTAAAGCATCGGTACCGTTAGCACACGGAATAACATGTTTTACATCAAGATATTCTTCAAGATTCTTTTGAAACTCATGTACCTGAGGTCCGTTTATATATGCGGTATTGTCTAAAACTTCCTGAATAGAATTATTTACTGTATCTTTGATTTTATCGTATTGACTCTTAAGGTCAACCATCTGTAATTTTCTCATCTGCCTGTTAAATTTAAGCCATAGCAAAACTACTAATTTAATGGCTGCCTGCCAATGAAAATAATATAAAGTATTAATTTAGCAGCTCAATATTTCTGTTATGTTTTTTCTGTACAACCTGCTTACCCTACTTACCGGATTCCTATTAAAAATCGTTGCTCTTTTCAGCCACAAAATCAGGCTTTTTGTAGACGGAAGGAAAACCGTTTTCAACACGCTGCAACAAAATATAAGTCCGGAGGATAAAACCATTTGGTTCCATTCGGCCTCACTGGGCGAATATGAACAGGGGCTACCGGTTATGGAAAAGATAAAACAACAGTATCCTGACCATAAAATAGTACTTACTTTTTTCTCCCCGTCGGGCTATGAAATCCGTAAAAATACCAAAGCCGCCGATGTGGTGGTATACCTTCCGTTGGACACTGCTGCCAATGCTAAAAAATTCATAATGATGGTACATCCAGATATGGCTTTCTTTATTAAATATGAATTTTGGCCTAATTACCTTAAAGAACTCAAAAAGGCTAATACGCCTACTTACCTTATATCAGGGCTTATGCGTAAAGATCAGGTATTCTTTAAATGGTATGGAGGTTTTTACAGAAAAGCACTGCAAACCTTTACCCGCTTTTTTGTTCAGGACAACAGTTCTAAAGAACTGTTACAGGGTGCAGGCTTCCATAATGTAATGATAAGCGGCGATACCCGTTTTGACAGGGTTAGCGAAATACTGGAACGCGACAACTCCCTACCGTTTGTACAGGAGTTTAAAAACAATAAAATCACTATGGTCGCAGGCAGTTCATGGCCGAAAGACGAAAACATGTTTACAGATTTTATTAATTCGTCAAATAACACTAAATTTATAATAGCTCCACACAACATAAAAACCGAGCAGATACAGGAGCTTAAAAACAGTATTACCAAAAAAACCGTACTGTTCTCTGAAAAGGAAGGTAAAAATCTTGCCGAATATGATGTTTTCATTATTGACACCATAGGCATATTAAGCAAAGTATACAGCTATGCTGATCTGGCTTATGTAGGTGGAGGATTCGGGACTTCGGGGCTACACAATATACTGGAACCTGCCGCTTTCGGCATTCCTATTGTAATAGGCCCTAACCATAGTAAGTTCCCTGAGGCAATTGCCATGATACACATGGGCGGATGCATTGCCGTGAAGGATAAAACAGAGATGGAAGAAACACTTTCATCACTTGTATATGATGATGACTACAGACGCGAAAAAGGCCATATTGCAGGTACTTTCGTTTTCATGAACCGCGGAGCGGTAAAACGTATTATGAGTAACATTTCTAACTGATGCCCGTTACCTTTAAACCCGTAAGGGTTACCGATATTGACCGTACTGTTGCCATGATGCAGGATTTTTATGCCATAGATAATTATCCTATAGACCCTTTTGTTTCCAAATCACTCCTAAAGGAATTTATAGAAAATGAGGAACTGGGCAGAAGCTGGCTAATTTTAAACAATGATGAGGTTGTGGGATATGTAATCCTGACCTTTATTTTCAGTTTTGAATACAAAGGCCGTATTGCATTTCTGGACGAACTATACATAGCACCCGCAGGGCGTGGTAAAAGCATAGGCAAACAAACAGTAGATTTTATACACGAACAAGCGCTTGACCTAGCCATAAATGTGATTTACCTTGAAGTAGAAGGACACAATACCATAGCCCAAAAACTATATCTCTCTAAAGATTTCACCATACACAACCGCAAGCTGATGAAGCTTACCGTAAAAAAATAAAAAGTAGTTTCAGTTTGTCATTTTAAGCGTAACGAAGTGAAGTCGAAAAATCTCAATGTTTTATAATAAGAGATTTCTCCTTTCGTCGAAATGACACATATCCTGAAACTACTTTTTTAGCTTTAGCTATAAAATTATTCAGGCATTAAATGTGTAGAGATAGACATGCGGTTCCAACCATTAATAGCCACTATTGCTATAATAGCTACAGCAATATATTTCACCCCTAAAAGATTCACAGCATCCTCATAGGTAGTATCGCTAACACGTCCTGTTATATTTGTAACCTCTTCGGTAAGGGCAAGCAACGCTCTCTCTTCAGGAGTAAAGTAGTTAGTGTCCCACCATGCATTAAGTGCATAAATACGTTTTTCGGTTTCCCCGTCTTTCCTTGCTTCTTCGGTATGCATATTAATACAAAAGGCACAACCATTTATTTGTGAAGCTCTTATTTTTATAAGGTGTTTATGAGCCTGAGTAAGCTCACTACCATTAATGTATTTTTCCAACCCAAACATAGCTTTGTAGGCATCGGGCGCTACAATTCCTAAATTCATTCTTGTTTTCATAATAACTGTATTTTAATTTGTTAGGACAAAGTTCCTGTACAGCGACTACAAAAAACTTAAAGTAGTTTAAGAAAACACATTTAATCCTTTTTTGCCCTGAGCATACTTAAAAATTCGGGAGTAAAACCAAGGTAAGATGCCACAAGGTATTGCGGAACCCGTTGTACAAATTCGGGATAGTGCTCCGAAAAATGCCTGTAGCGTTCTTCTGCCGAGAAGTTGAACATATAATGAGTACGCATAAGAGAAGCTGCATATGCCTTTTCCAGCACTAGTCTGAAATACCGTTCCATTTGCGGAAGCTCTTTTAGTAGCTGTTCCTGCTCCGTTTCACCTATCATTACTACCTGTGTAGGTTCTACAGCCTGTATACTACACTTGGCTGGCATATTGGTGTTGAAGGTAAAATAATCAGTAATCCACCATCCTTCAATAGCAAAATGAATTACCTGCTCCACTCCTTTCTCATTAAGGGTATATATGCGCACCACCCCGCTGTTTATAAAATACTTACCCGTACACATTTCGCTTTCCTCAAACAGGTGTTGCTTTTTAGCATAATCCTCTATTTTGAGATAAGAGCACAATACCTTTTCCTCCTCTGGTAAAAGAGGTACAAACCGTTTTACATGGGCAATTATTTTATCGAACATTTTTTAACAGATTACCAATAATACCGAAAGATATAACACATATAGCAAACAAAAACACCTATTACGCTATTTTGTTTCAAAAATTGTAACTTGCGTCCACTAAACTTTTTTAAGAAACACTATGAAATTTTTACGACTGCTTGTCCTTTTACTGGTAATCCCTGCCTATGCGCAACAGGGAGGCATGTGGATACCGTCCCTGCTTAAAGGAATGAACGAGAAAGAAATGAAAAGCCTGGGCATGAAAATGTCGGCTTCAGACATTTATGATGTAAACCATTCCAGCCTTAAAGATGCCGTACCTCAGTTTAACGGAGGGTGTACATCGGAAGTTATATCACCAAACGGGCTGTTATTAACCAACCACCACTGTGGTTATGGCGAAATACAGGCTCACTCCACCGTAGAGCATGATTACCTTACAGATGGTTTTTGGGCAATGACACTGGAAGACGAGCTTCCAAACCCAGACCTTGAGGTTACCTTTATAGTAAAAATAGAAGATGTGACCACACAGGTATTAAACGGAACATCTACTATTACCGATGAAGAGGCTAAGCAGAAAAAAATTCAGGAAAATATAGCTAACGTAACTAAAAATTCTCCAAAAGAAAGCTGGCAGGAAAACAGGGTACGTACTTTTTATGAAGGTAACCAGTACATGCTTTTTGTAGTAGAATCGTATACCGATGTTCGCCTTGTGGGGGCGCCACCGTCATCAATAGGTAAGTTTGGTTCTGACACTGATAACTGGGTATGGCCAAGACATACGGGAGACTTCTCTATGTTCAGGATATATGCCGATAAAAACAACCGTCCGGCACCTTACTCTAAAGATAACGTACCGTACAAACCTAAGCACTACTTCCCTGTTTCTATAGGAGGAATAAAGGAAAACGACTTTACGCTTGTATTCGGTTACCCGGGAAGAACTACAGAATATCTTCCTTCGGTTGCTGTAGAGCAGATTTTAAGCAGCCTTAATCCTGCAAAAATCGAAATAAGGGACGAAGCCCTAAAAGTGACCGACAGTTTTATGAGAAGAGATCCTGCCATTAAAATACAATATGCGGCAAAATATGCCCGTATTGCCAACTACTGGAAAAAATGGATAGGAGAATCTCAGGGTCTTGAAAAAACCAATGCTGTAGCTGCAAAAAAAGCTTATGAAAAAAACTTTATGCAACAGGTTAACAAAACCGGAAAACAAAACGAGTACGGCAACCTGTTTAATGACTTTGAGGCAAAATATAACGAAATTGCACCTTATGCCCTTAGCAGGGATTACTTCCTGGAGGTTGTATTAAGAAATACCGAACTGTTAACTGTAGGTTTCAGGTTATATCAGTTAGAACAGGTATACAACATGAGAGGCGAGCAATCGTTTAATGACCGTAAGAATAATACACTTACCGCCCTTGAAGGAACTTACAAAGACTTCAATAAAAACGTAGACGAAAAGGTATTTGAAAAGCTAATCGAGCTATACGCTACAAAATCACCTAAACAGTTCTTACCTGCAGGGCTTATTAATGCTGATTATAAGCTTTTAACCAAAAACATTTACGGAGAGTCTAAACTCACCAGCTACGATGGTGTGAAAGAGCTTTTAAGCGGTGATGCCAAAGAGGTTATGGAAAAACTGAATAATGATAAAGGTTTCCAGCTTGTAAAAGCCATATCAGACGCTTTCATTACCAATGTTAACCCTAAATACGAACAGATAAACCTTGAGATAGAAGCATTACAACGTACCTATATGAAAGGTATTTTAGAGCTTAGCCCTAAAGATGCGCGTATTTTCCCTGATGCTAACAGTACACTAAGGGTAACCTATGGTAAGGTTAAAGGATACTCTCCAAGAGATGCTGTTTACTACGAGCCTGTAACCTACCTTGACGGTGTTATGGAGAAATATGTTCCGGGTGATTATGAGTTTGATGTTCCGCAAAAGCTTATTGACCTGTATAACAAAAAAGATTTCGGGCAGTATGGTGAAAACGGAAAAATGCCTGTATGCTTTATAGGTACAAACCACACTACAGGAGGTAACTCGGGTAGCCCTGCTATAGATGCAAAAGGTAACCTTATAGGGTTAAACTTTGACCGCGTTTGGGAAGGCACAATGAGTGATATTTACTATGATCCTTCTATTTGCCGAAATATTATGGTAGACATGCGTTATGTACTGTTTATTATAGACAAATATGCAGGTTGTACCCGCCTTATTGATGAGATGGAAATTGTAAACAAAAGAAAAAAATAAGGGTTCGGGTTAACCTTACAAAAACAAAGTACACAGCTAAAAAACACCTTTAAGAATCTTTTTAAGTACACAGTCTCAAAAACCCTGTGTTTATACCGAAAACAATGCATTTAAAAGCCTGAATTTCAAGTATAAAAGATTTTTAAAAATTTTAGCAGTATTTATTTTGTGATGTCAAAAAATTTATATCTTTGCTTCGAATTAATAATTAACCTTTATAATTTAGTAAGATGAAAAAAGTTGTTTTAAGTCTAGCTGTTATGGCTATGATCTCTTTCGTTTCTTGTAAAGAAACTGCAAAAGAAGAAGGTACAGAAGCTCAAACTGAAGAAGTTGCTCCAGAAGCTACTACTGAAGAAGTTGCTCCAGAAGCTGCTCCTGAAGTTGCTAACGATTCTACTCCTGCTGCTGAAGAAGTTCACACAGAAGAGGCTCACGCTGAAGAAGCTGCTCACTAAGATTTTAGTAAGTAAAAGCATAAAAGCCCCGCAATTGCGGGGCTTTTCATTTTAGTAAACCTAACAAACACATCAAAAATCAAAATTTGATAATTTACTTGCTACAGTCCGGCTATGCTTAATACTACAGCCTGCTGCAACAGGCCACAATCACAACCGAGTTTATGGCAATATCTTTTAGTCTTTTCAGTTTATTCATGATGGTAAAAAAGGGAATGTCGCGGATAAAACCTCCTTTAACCTGTTGATATTAAGTACCTCCATCCTTTAAAAAATACTATTTAAAGAGGTTACCAAATTGTTAAATCAGGATTACTGTTCTTTAAACCCTTAAAAAACAAACTTTTTGGTAAAACAGTCGCATAAAAAAACTGCCTTCGTAACGAAGACAGTCTTATTCTTTTCTTTATAAAATACTGAATCAGGTCGTGGTATAAATCTTTATAATTTGTTAGTTGATGCTTCCTATAATAACATTGTTACCAAAGTCACACTGGCTGCAGCCATCGGTACCAAAAAGTCCGTCAGTACCCTTACAGGCAGCAAAATTCCAGAAATCACGGGTACGGAAAAGAGGCCCTTTACCTGAAGATCCCCATGTACCGCTAAAGTTAAATTCGGTTTTTTCGCAAGACATAGCTACCAAATCATTCCAGGTGCCATATTCGTCGCCGGCATCAGCAGGGTTTCTGTAATCACCATAGTAAGTACACTCATAACCAAAGAAGCTTGAAGAACGTGAGTTATGGTACATACCATGTGCTTTTTTACCTACATAAGCAACTACTGTAGTACCTGTAGATACATTTCTCCAGTCTTTAGTATACCAGCCACCATGCTGAAAATAAGTAACAGTAATTATTTTTTGAGTCGATTTTTTAACCTGTAGCACAATATGCTCCCAGTCATAATCGTGACCTCCCTGCCCTATTGCACAAGGCTCCTGGCGTTTGTAAGTAAACCAGTACTCAATAAAAATCTTATCAGAGTCAGACGGGTGCTCCTGCACATCATAATAAGTAGGAAAAACAGGTGCTGTAGGCGCTGTTGCATCTGTAAGCGCAAGCTGACCTTCACACACTTTACCTGCATTGGAAGAACTTGACCATACCGCCTCTACAGAAGCAGGATAATCAGGTGCAGCACGGTCAAATTTAACAAGCGGTGCAAACTGGCTGGCCCAGTTAGCAGCAGTACTACCACTTACTTTTGTAGCACTCTCGCTACAATTACAGTCTAAAAACGGATGAACATTAGTAACTTTTGTATTAAAGGCTACCGTGTTGGTTTCTTCTGTTTCCGGAGTGGAACATTTAACAAAAACAATTGCACTGAACGCTACGATCAGTACTCTTAGAAAATTGGTTTTCATCTTTATAAAAAATTTTTTAGTTGGTTTCAGATTTATAATCCGATTCAATATTTTATAAAGAAGATTTTTACCACGACACTGCAAATAACAGCATATAAAATTAACTAAGCGTCTGCTAAATATTTATAAATCATTACCATTAAGTTAAGTAGGCAAATATTTTTAATTACTAAATCCCATAATCACCTTGACAATAATACAGAGATTTAATTACGGGTAAAACAAAAGCCCCGCTGTAGCGGGACTTTTGTTTATAGATATTTACTATTTACAACCAGATATTACTTTAAAGCTTTTTTTATTGCTTTTCGAAGAGCATTTATTCCTCCCTCAGTATATCCTGATTTCACTTTGATCAAATTACCTTCCTTATCATAAAGGATAACCGTGGGAAACAAACTTATCCCTAAGTCTTCATAAATATTTTCATCTGTTCTATAAGTAGACAAATAATTCATCTTTTTATATTCGATGTATTCGCTTACATCTTCCTGGCCATCAATGTGATTAATTCCAACAACAACCAAATCATCTTTAAATTCTTCCTGTAGCTCTATTAATCCGGGTATAGACTTAACACAATATTTACAGGTCCTGTACCAAAAATCAAGTAACACTACCTTACCTTTTAAATCAGTCAACTTAACCGTTTCACCACTATTAAGTTTAAGTTCCAAATTAGGTATCTGTTTTATATCCTTTTTTGTTTGAGCACTAACACTAAACAGGCCGAATACAGTTAAAAAAAGACTCAATATAATTGTAAAAGAAACTTTTCTTCTCATCGTTATTTAAATTAGAATTAGTTTATTGATTCCTTATTATTAATTTTCTCTTTAAATACTTTGTATCGTTCTGCCAAATTAACAGTTAGATTTTTATCTACTTTAAACTCTTCTAATGAAATCTCAGGATTAATCGCCAGGTATTCAACTTCATAATATTCATATTCTTCCATATTCTCCCATTGCCAAAAAGAAGAACCGCCAGTAGGTAGGTAATCTGACTTACCTATATAAAGCTTTTCAACCCTATTCCTAGCATCTTCATTATCCTTAAAATTAACTGTAATACAGTAAACCGTCTTATTATTAATCATCTCTTCTGTTATCAAAACATTTGCACCCTGAGAATCACCTTTACCGGAAGACTTCCTACTAAATGCAAAATGTTTGCCCAACAACAGGAAATTATAATTATGCACTATTTGCTCTAACTTTCTCTTACCTTTAGCTATATAAGACTCCCTATAAACATCAAGAGAATCAATTAACTTACTTAAATAAAACGCCCTTTTACCATCATATCTCATATATGCAAAACCCTTACCATATGAAGAAGAATATTCTTTATCCACAATATGGTAGGCTTTCAATCTGTCTTTAGGAGCAATATACAATGAGCATATAGCAGTGGTATAAGTAGTATCTTTTTCTGAAAGTCCCTTCTTTTTATGATCTATTTTATAGACCACAGTATTAACTTTCTCAGAAGATTCAAGTACTTTTTTAATTACCTCGGCCGAATCTGTTTTTGAAAGCTGTGATTGAGCATTAGCCGTAAATGAATTCAATAAGGCCATTACAAAGCCCGATAGGAAACATAAATATTTTCTATTCATAGTTTTGGTTTAAATGGTTAGCAATATCGATAATGTAAATTGAAAGTATTGTTTTCAGGTATTTTGAAAACTATCTGCATAAAAGCAGAAATAAGCGTAGGGATTACGCAGTAAAATGCCGGTTGGCAAAATAGGTATTTCATAAGGTGTGATTGTTTGGTTTGCAATAATACAACAAAACCTGTACCATAAACACAAAAAAAACATCACTTTTACCTATTTTATCTCAAAATATGGCAAACAAAAAAGCCTGAACTTTCGTTCAGGCTTTATAGTACTCAAGGCGGGACTTGAACCCGCACGGGCATTACTACCCACTGGATTTTAAGTCCAGCGTGTCTACCAATTCCACCACTCGAGCATTTTGGTAGTATTTGAGCGAAAAACGGGGTTCGAACCCGCGACCTCAACCTTGGCAAGGTTGCGCTCTACCAGCTGAGCTATTTTCGCATTCTTACAATGGCTGTTTATTACTGTATTGCGGTGCAAATGTAGCACATTTATTCAATTCTGCAAGCGTTTTTCTAAAAAAAATTAATCAAAAAATATAACCTGTTGATAACGTTAATTTTAAAATTAAAACTTTTTTAAAGGTTTTATTTCATACTACAATCTTTCACTTTGCCTACTATATCTGAAGCTGTATAAAAGTAATCTTCCTTTGAAACAGGACTACTTATTATGCTATAATGAAACTCAAAATCATTATTACAACAATATGCAAACACTAACTTCTTCTCATAATCATACAGGCTTCCCTGCAGGTACATTTCTCTGTTTTTATTAATTTTATCAAGTCTGGGTATTTCTCTCAGCCTGTAAATTTCACATTCAAATATCTTAAACGCATAATTACCAATATCATTAAAAACTCTATTCCCCATCTCAATATAATGTGTTAAAAAACAAGGCTTAATCTCACCTCTTTTCATACCACTTATATACATTTCCTTTATTTCGTTTTTTAAACTTTTGTCCTTACCCATTTCAAGATAATGAAGAAAAACATCCGAAGGCAGTTTAAAATCATCGAGACCATTGTCTAGGGTAATTGCAACCCCCAACTTCTTTTCAGAATAATATCCGTTCTTTTTAATATAATTAAACAGGTTTATAGTATTATTCCTGAAAAGCACTTCCAAAGTATCCGGAAGCACCCAACTTTCACGGTATTTAGTAAGTCTTAGTTTATTATAAACAGAATCTTTTTTTCTAAATTCATCAAGATCTGACAGGTATTGCCTGTTTGCTTTAAAGTTCTTTTGCCTTACCTTTTCTGCTTTTTGCTTTATTTTCAAAAAAGCCCTGCTACCACTGTAGTCCTCAAACACTTTTCTTTCAAACAACTTTGTTCCTACTCCTTTATCAGCCAGTCTCTCTGCAAAAAGAAAAAACTGGTCTTTGTTCTTTTCCTTATTAGCACAAACAGCAACATTATAGAGGTCAATAGCAAACTCTATTCCCGTTTCAGTATAGGCTTGGTTGTATTTTGCGAGTGCTTCTTTGTAATTACCATCGGCAATACTTAACTCAGCCTCATTTACAAAATTATTATACCGCTCTCCCACACTTTGGGCAGTTAAAGCATTTGTAAAAATGGAGAGCGTGAAAATTAAAAGTAGCGTAAGGTGTTTCATAACAATAAATAATATCATTGTTACAAACGAAAAATACGATTTTTTGTTATCCGGGAATTACTTTACCAGCATTCGCTTAATCTCATTCAGCTTCATTAGTGCTTCCACCGGAGTCAGTGTATTAATGTCAAGGTTAACAATTTCCTCTTTTATTTCCTCCAGTAACGGATCATCAAGATTAAAGAAACTCAATTGCAGTTCGTCGTCATTAGCGGCTTTACCACTGGACAATGCTTCACCTGAATGGTCTTTCTCCAGTTTTTTAAGCAGCTTTTGTGCTTTTTGGATAACCGTTTGCGGCATCCCCGCCATTTTAGCCACATGAATACCAAAACTATGGGCACTACCTCCTTTTACCAGTTTACGAATGAAAAGCACATTATCCTTAAGCTCTTTTACCGATACGTTATAGTTTTGAATACGCTCAAAAATATCCTGCATTTCATTTAGTTCATGGTAATGGGTAGCAAAAAGGGTTTTAGGCTGCGCCGGATGCTCGTGTAAAAACTCGGCAATAGCCCATGCTATAGAAATACCATCGTAAGTACTGGTACCACGACCAATCTCATCCAGAAGGATAAGGCTTCGGTCTGATATATTATTAAGAATAGAGGCCGTTTCATTCATCTCAACCATGAAAGTAGATTCTCCCATAGAGATGTTGTCTGATGCTCCTACACGGGTAAATATTTTATCTACCACACCCATCCTAACGCTTTCGGCAGGGACAAAGCTTCCCATTTGAGCCAGCAACACAATAAGTGCCGTTTGCCTTAGAATTGCCGACTTACCCGACATGTTAGGACCCGTAATCATTATAATTTGCTGCGAAGTCCTGTCCAGATAAACATCGTTAGTAATATAAGGTACATCTACCGGAAGCTGTTTTTCGATAACCGGGTGGCGGCCTTCCTTAATTTCAAGATCATGGCTATCATCTATGTCCGGGCAAACATATTTGTTTTCCATTGCCAGTTGCGAGAACGACGACAGGCAGTCAAGCTGTGCTACCAGTCCGGCATTTAGCTGTACTGGTTTAATGTAAGAGGCAATCCACACTACCAGCTGTTCAAACAACTGTGTTTCCAATTGGTGTATTTTTTCCTCAGCCCCTAATATTTTGGCTTCATATTCTTTAAGCTCTTCGGTAATATAGCGTTCGGCATTTACAAGTGTCTGTTTCCTTATCCATTCTGCCGGAACTTTATCCTTGTGTGTGTTACGTACTTCTATATAGTAACCAAATACGTTATTAAAGGCTATTTTAAGTGAGGTAATCCCTGTGCGCTCGGACTCACGTTTCTCAATACCCTCCAGGTATTCCTTACCCGAATAGGCAATACTACGCAGTTCGTCCAGCTCAGGGTGTACTCCTTTTGCAATGGCATTACCTTTATTTATGGATACGGGAGCTTCAGGATGCACCGTAGTTTTTATTTTCTCCCTTAAAAGGTCACAACTATGCAGGCTGTCGCCTATTGCTTTAAGAGCCTCATTATCGCTTTTAAGCGCAAGTTCCTTTATAGGCACAATAGCATCAAGAGAATCTTTAAGGTAAATTACCTCTCTTGGTGACACCTTCCCGGCGGCAATTTTAGAGATAAGCCTTTCAAGGTCGGATATCTGTTTTATCTGTTGTTGTATCTCTCCCAGCACACCGCTGTTTTGAGTAAGGTAAGTTACTACCTCATGCCTTGCCCTTATCTTGTTGGCATCTTTAAGCGGAAGTGCCAGCCATCGTTTTAAAAGTCTTCCTCCCATTGGCGAAAGCGTCCTGTCTATAACATCCAAAAGCGTAACCGCATTAGGATTGGTACTGTTATAAAGTTCAAGATTACGTATAGTAAAGCGATCCATCCAAACATAAGCATCTTCTGCAATACGCTGAATGGAGGTTATATGCTGCACTTTTTTATGTTGTGTTTCAGAAAGGTAATACAATACCGCACCCGATGCAATTATACCTTCCTGCAGTTCCTCTATACCAAAACCTTTAAGGGAATTGGTTTGGAAATGACTGGTAAGGCTCTCAAAAGCATAGTCTTCCTTATACACCCAGTCTTCCAGAAAGAAGGTATGATAATCTTCCCCAAAGGCCTGCCTGAAGTTGCTTTTCTCCTGCTTGGAAACCAACACCTCACTCGGGCTGAAGTTTTGCAGCAGTTTATCAATATACTCTTCGTTACCCTGAGCGGTTAGGAATTCTCCGGTAGATACATCAAGAAATGAAACCCCCAGTGTTTTTTTACCAAAGTAAACCGATGCCAAAAAGTTATTGGATTTGGCACTCAGTACCTCATCGTTCATCGAAACTCCCGGTGTAACCAGTTCGGTCACCCCTCTTTTCACGATGGTTTTGGTCATTTTCGGGTCTTCCAACTGATCGCAAATCGCTACACGAAGTCCCGCTTTAACCAGTTTAGGTAAATAGGTGTTTAACGAGTGGTGCGGAAACCCTGCCAAAGCGGTTTCGGTTTCACTACCGTTTCCTCGTTTAGTTAGCACAATACCTAAAATACCTGCAGTCCTTATGGCATCTTCTCCAAAAGTTTCATAAAAATCACCCACACGAAATAGCAGGCAGGCATCAGGGTATTTTACCTTAATGCTGTTATACTGCTTCATTAACGGGGTCTCTTTCGCTTTTTTCTCTTTTGTTGCCAAGTGAAGTATTTTTTTCTGATTGAACTAAAGGGCGAATTTAATCAAATTCCAAAAAACTTAGGGCACACTGTTAGCAAATGGTGGATAATTAAATCACATAAATATGATTACTTTTGCAAACGGAAATTAAAACGGAACGATGAGAAAACTGGCAAACAGCGAACTGAACAGAAAAAGTATTGAAGATTTTAAAAAAGCAGACAAAACTCCTGTAATCATTATTCTTGATGATATAAGGAGCCTGCACAATATTGGGTCTGTTTTTCGTACTGCCGATGCCTTTCTTATCGAAAAAATTTACCTGTGTGGTATTACCGCCACACCTCCGCACAAGGAAATCCACAAAACAGCCCTTGGCGCTACCGATACCGTAGCTTGGGAATACCAGAAAAATGTGACCGATGTTATTACTTCCCTGAAAGAAGAAGATACAGAAGTATGGGCAATCGAACAGGTTGACGATGCTATTTTTCTAAACGAGTTTACTCCTGAAGCCGATAAGAGATATGCCTTAGTTTTTGGTAACGAAGTGAAGGGAGTTTCACAGGAAGCTATAAAACTTTGTAACGGAACTATCGAAATTCCGCAATTAGGAACTAAACATTCCCTCAACATTTCGGTAAGTACGGGCATTGTTGTATGGGATATCTTCCAAAAACTACAACATTAACAGCCCTAAAACGTTTTTTTGCTACTTTTACGGGATGAAGTCCCATAAATCCGCATTTTTAGTTCTTATCCTATCCTGTTTTTTTGGTATTACCGCAAAAGCTCAGGACAACCCTCCTGTACTTACCGCTACCGGCGACCAGATATATTGCCCCGGCACTCCGGTAAACATTGTTAGCAGCTTTAACATTACTGATGCCGACGATACCGAAACCAATGCTATTTACATACAAATATCATCGGGCTACGTAAATGGGCAGGATATACTTTCACTAAATACAACTATACCTAATATTACCAGCAGCTGGAACACCTCATCGGGTAAACTTACCATAGAGGGCGTAGGCGGACAAAGCGTACCCTACAGCAGCCTTATTACTGCGGTACAAAATGTGGTTTATAATAACACATCAGCCAATCCAAGTGGTACAAGAACATTTTCCATAACCATAGGCCAGGCAAACTACCTTCCTTCTACCAATCATTACTACCAATACATCCCTTCTATAGGAATTAGCTGGACTGCAGCCAGAGATGCCGCCGAAAACACAAACTATTACGGACTACAGGGCTATCTGGCAACTATACTCTCGGCAGAAGAAGCCCAGCTTGTGGGCGAACAGGCTACCGGAACAGGATGGATAGGCGGAAGTGATGCGCAAACAGAAGGTGTTTGGAAATGGGTAACAGGCCCGGAAGCAGGAACTACCTTTTGGAACGGAGGCGTAAACGGCTCCACACCAAACTTTGCTTTTTGGAATACGGGAGAGCCTAACAATCAGGGTGAAGAAGATTATGCTCATATTACAGCTCCGGGTGTAGGAATACAGGGATCATGGAACGACTTACCCGTAAATGGAAGCACCGGAGACTATGAACCTAAAGGTTATATAGTGGAATATGGAGGCATGCCGGGCGACCCTGTATTACAAATATCTGCCAGTACAACACTTACCATACCTACTATTACAAGCACTACCGATGCTACTAATTGCGGAGAAGGCAGTGTGACACTACAGGCGGAAGCCGAAAATGGAAGCGTATACTGGTACAGCACAGCAATAGGCGGAACACCTGTTGCAACAGGTAACAGTTTCACTACGCCGTCATTAAGTGAAGAAACAGTTTATTATGCCTCTGCGTTTGATGAAACCTGTACAACAGCAACAAGAACAGCCGTTACAGCAGAAGTTACAGCAATACCAACATTAACGGTTAACCAACCTACCCCTATTTGTGGCGAGGGCACCACATTACTGGAAGCAACGCCTTCAGCGGGAACAGTACAATGGTACACTACCTCAATAGGTGGTTCTCCCTTTGCTACAGGCAATAGTGTTACCAGCCCCGAAATAAATACAGAAACTACTTTTTATGCCGAAGCAGTAAACAACGGATGTCGCTCTGAAAACAGGGAAGCTGTTGTTGTTACTGTAAATGAATTACCCGATACAGGAGAAAATGAAGAAGTGGTGTTTTGTGAAAACAGCGAAGCTACACTTGACGCTACTGCCAGCGATCTAACTTACCTGTGGTCTACAGGAGAAACAATAGCTACGATAACTGTAACCGAACCCGGCACCTACACTGTTGAATATACCAATACAGCAGGTTGTACCGCAACAAAAATATTTACTGTTACCGCACTACCGGCACCAAATATTGAAAGGGTCGTTGTGAATACCACCAATGCTACAATAGTAATGACTGAAAATGACCCTGAGAACTACGAGTATTCCCTTGACGGAATCCATTACCAGTCTAATAACATATTTATCAATCTAAATGCGGGTCCGCATGTGGTATATGCCCGTTCACTAAATGGATGTGGTATTGATGTTCAAAATTTTTATGTGCTGCTTATACCAAAATACATCACACCAAATAACGATTCGGTTAATGATGTGTTTACAATAGCAGGCATGGCAAATTATCCTTATGCAAACATTACGATATTTGACCGTTACGGAAAAATAATCACGAGGTTAAACAGCCGTAACCGAAGTTGGGACGGCACTTATAACGGACACAATCTTCCGGCAAGCGATTATTGGTATGTAATACAGTTAGACCCTACAGAACCAGAGATAAAAGGGCATTTTGCATTAATCCGCTAAAGCATGTTGCTTAATAGTATTGAGCACCGTTAGGTAATCCTGCTGATTGTTCACAAAATCGAGTCCGTCAACATCAATCACCAATATATTAAGGTCTTTTTGCAGCCTTATGTACTCCATATAACCACTATTCAGTTTATTGAGATAATCAGGTTGAATACCCTGCTCATAAGATCTTCCGCGTTGTTTTATCTGTTGGAGTAAAGCATCAGTTTTCCTGTAAAGGTAAATGTACAGGTCGGGTTTCGGGGTTTCCTTATTTATAATATCAAAAAGCTTTTGGTACAATCTGTATTCATCTTCAGTCAGGGTAATCTTGGCGAATATCAGTGATTTGAAAATATGATAGTCAGACACCACAAAATCACTAAACAAATCCAGTTGCGACAAATCGTCTGAAAGCTGTTGATGCCTGTCGGCAAGGAAAGACATTTCAAGCGAAAAGGCATATCGTGTCGGTTCCTTATAAAACTTAGGCAAAAACGGATTATCAGCAAAACGCTCCAATACTATTTTTGCATTAAAATCCTCTGCAATTCTTCCTGCCAGTGAGGTTTTCCCTGCCCCTATATTTCCTTCAACAGCCATATAGTTTACTCCGCTAAACCCTATCTCACTAATGGGATTACTAAGCTGTAAAACCAACTTACAGTTACTGGCATCAGGTGATTGCGCAATAAGAGTGTCAATATCCTTTTTAAGTACCGGATGTTCCCAGTAAGGATTTACATCTTTTAACGGATACAACACAAAATTCCTGTCCTGCATACGCGGATGCGGCACTACAAGGTCGGCTTCCGATATTACTTCATTATTAAACGCTATAATATCTATATCAATAGAACGGGCACTGTAACCTTCCTCTTCTGTTCTTATCCTTCCGGCTTCAATTTCCGCTTTCAGTATTTCATCCAATAATACTTTAGCAGATTTATGAGTATGCACCATAATGGCACAGTTATAAAAATCGTCACTATCAAAACCCCAAGACGGAGTTTCATATAATCCCGATACCCTTACCACCGTAGCGATATGGTTATGTATATGATTAATACATGCCTCTATATGCTGCTGCCTGTCGCCCTGATTGCTTCCTAAAGATAATATGGCCTCGTTTTGAAATTTCATAGGCTGCAAAGTAACTAAAACAATTTTAAAGGCAGTTACATTTAAAACCTGTGTTAACAAATTTGTATTACAGCTTTTAAATATTTTTTTAAATTCTACCTTTAACAGCTGTAACACTTTTAGTACATATGCTACTTATATACTACACAATAAAAAAAATAGTACCATGCAATTTTTAAAAAACATTTTATCTACCGTTATAGGCATATTTGTATTTTGCCTCCTTTCTTTCTTCCTATTGCTATTAATAGGTATTGCTGCCGCTGCAAGCGGAGGTAACGACGATGTTGTAACCGTAAAAGACAACTCGGTTATAGAGCTTAATATCGAAGATGTACATAATGACTATGCCGGAAAATTTTATAATGACAAATTTTCTTTCTTAAACGATACGCCACACGACGGACTTATAAACATCCTTAACGCTATCGAATCGGCTAAAAAAGACGACAGGATTAAAGGTATCACTATAACCAATAGCGCAGTAGGCCTTGGTATTGCCCAGAGTAAAGCACTAAGGGATAAACTGGATGATTTTAAATCATCAGGTAAATTTATCGTTGCTTATTCTGATAATTTCAGTCAGTCTGACTACTACCTTAACTCGGTTGCCGATACCATTTACATGAACCCTGTAGCCGACCTTGACTTTAAGGGACTTTCGTCTGAAATAATGTTCTACAAGGACTTCCAGGAAAAAACAGGTATCAAAATGGAGGTAATCCGTCACGGTAAGTATAAAAGTGCCGTAGAGCCTTTCCTTAGTAACAGCATGAGTGATGCCAACAGAGAGCAGATATCAGAACTGCTTGGATCAGTATGGGAATCAGTCGTAAATGATATTTCCAAAAGCCGTAATATACCGGTAGACAGCCTTAACAGCATTGCTAACAAACTTGCTGCCCGTACTGCCGAAATGGCTAAAAACACTAAGCTTATTGATAAAATAGGCTATGAAGACCAATACCGTGACGGTATACGACATGCCCTTAACGTTGCTAAAGACGAAAAATACAACTCGGTAGATATTGTTGACTATGCTGAAGCCAACTCATTAAACGACCTGCTTAATACTGCTAATGACGAAATCGCCATTGTATACGCACAGGGAGAAATAAGAGGTGGCGAAGGTTCACTTGATATAATAGGTGAAGGCGCTATGAGAAAAGCCCTTAAGGAAGCCCGTGAAAATGACAATGTAAAAGCTGTTGTACTTAGAGTTAACTCTCCGGGGGGTAGTGCTCTAACCTCAGAGTTAATCTGGAGAGAAGTAGAACTTACAAAACAGGTAAAACCGGTTGTAGTTTCAATGAGTAACTATGCTGCATCTGGCGGATACTACATTTCATGTGGTGCTAACAGGATTTTTGCCGAGCCGGGTACTATAACAGGTTCTATAGGTGTATTTGGTATGCTGCCTAATGTTAGCGAATTAGCTAACAACATGGGTATACATACTGAGCAGGTTAGCACACACGACAATGCTTCAGGTTACAGCCTGTTCACTCCGCTTAAAGATGACACAAGAGCTATTATTACCGAAGGTGTGGAAAACATTTACAATACTTTTGTAAACCGTGTGGCTACCGGAAGAAATATGACGTTTGAACAGGTAGACTCTATTGCACAGGGACGTGTATGGTCGGGCAGAGATGCTCTCAACAAAGGTCTTGTAGACGAAATTGGCGGACTTGATGCTGCTATTGCCTATGCTGCACAGCTGGGTAAGACCGAAAGTTACAAAACCGTAAACTACCCTGAATACGAAATGACATTTGACAGATTTCTTGCCGGTAAAAGCGGACTACCTTTTGCACAGTCTAAAGAAGATCTTATCAAAGAGGAAATTGGCGTGGAAAACTATATTATGCTGCAACGTATAAGAAGAATAAACCAACTTAGAGGTAATCAGGTAATTCTTCCTTACGAAATAACAATCAGATAATTTACGTTATAAATCTTTATTTGTATTTTTAGAGCTTCTAACTAAATATTATGATCAAGAAAATTTTAAAATGGGCAGGTATTATCCTGCTCATCCTCATTATTGCACTGGTATCTGTACCATTCCTTTTTAAAGACAAAATAAAGTCTATGGTCACAAAGGCCATTAACGAACAGGTAGATGCTACCGTAGCTTTTGAAGACGTTAGCCTGAGCCTGTTTAAAAACTTCCCGATGGCAAACGTATCGGTAGACAAGCTGAGTATTATCAATAAGGCTCCGTTTGAAGGCGATACTTTAGTATACATGGGGAATATAGACCTTACCATGTCGGTTAAGGAGTTATTTAAAGGAGAAGGCGAACCTATGAATCTGGAGTCGCTTTCTACCAAAGACGGTATCATTAATATCCTTATTAATAAAGATGGTGTAGGCAACTTTGATATTGCCTTAAAATCTGATAAGGAAGATACGCCGGGTGATGAGAGTGAAAGTAAGCCATTTGCCCTTAACATGCAGGATTACAAAATTGAGAACCTTCGATTTAAATATTATGACGAAGGCTCTAAAATCAAAATGGTTATAGACAGCCTGAACCACGAAGGTAAAGGTAACTTTGCTGCTTCTAAACTGGATCTTGACACCAAAACATCAGCTAAGCTTTCCCTTGATATGGACAACACCAATTACATGAGGGATGTTGTACTTAAACTGGATGCGGTATTAGGTATTGATTTGGAAAACAGCGTTTATACATTTAAAGAAAACAAAGCGTTTATAAACCAGCTTCCGCTAGAGTTTGACGGTAGTGTGGCGCTTAAAGACGAAGGACAACAAATTGACCTTACCTTTAAAACTCCTACCTCATCATTTAAAAACTTCCTTGGACTTGTACCGGAAGCTTACTCAGGCAACCTGAGTTCGGTTCAAACCGAAGGCGACTTTACTATTGACGGTAAGGTAAAAGGACTTAATGGCGAAAACAGTATCCCTACATTTAATGTAGCCATTGCTTCAAACAATGCATCATTTAAATACCCTGACCTTCCAAAATCAGTAGAAAATATTGTTATAGATACCAAAATCATTAATGAAACCGGGGTTCTTAACGATACTTATGTAAACCTTGACAAACTGTCCTTCAGGATAGATCAGGATATTTTCAATGCTAAGGCAACTATCAGGAATATAGTTAATAATGCACTTGTTAATGCCGACCTTAACGGTACTATTAACCTGGCAAATGTAGGCAAGGCCTACCCGGTACAGTTAGATACTCCGCTATCAGGAATACTAAAAGCGAACCTTTCTACTAAATTCGATATGCAGTCGGTAGAGAAAAGTGAGTATGAAAAAATGCAGAACAACGGTAGTATGAGCCTTTCAGGCTTTACCTACTCGGGAGAGGGATTACCTAATCCAATTGATATAACACAAGCTAGTATTCAGTTTAACCCAAGCAGGATTACACTAAGCGAGTTTAAGGCTAAAACAGGAAAATCTGATATTTCTGTATCGGGTACACTTGATAACTTCTACGGATTTATATTTAAGGACCAAACCCTTAAAGGTAACTTCGATATGAATTCCAACCAACTTTTGGTTGCCGACTTTATGACTCCGGAAAGTGACACGCCTGCTGCTAAAACTGAAGGGGAAGCAAAAACAGAGGCTAAAGCTGCAACGGCATCATCATCTGAGGCGGTTAAGATTCCCGCCTTTCTTGACTGTACCATTACAGCCAAAGCAAACACTGTGGTTTATGACAACCTTAACCTGAAAAACGTATCAGGTAAAATGGTTATTAAAGATGAAGCTGTTGCGCTGCAAAATATCAGCACTGATATATTTGGTGGAAAAATAGGCTTTAACGGTAATGTTTCTACCAAGACTCCTACCCCAACATTCAAAATGGATCTTTCGCTTAACGCTGTAGATATTAGCCAGTCGTTTACACAGCTAGATATGCTGAAGTCTATAGCACCTATAGCGAGTGTTATTAGTGGTAAAATAAACTCTACCATAAATTTATCAGGTAATCTGGACAGTAAGGAAATGACTCCTGTTCTTAACAGCCTTTCCGGAGATTTACTGGGTCAGTTACTTAATACCAGCGTAAACAAGGAAAATTCTAAAATGCTTACGGCTCTTGATAGTAACCTAAGTTTTATTGATATAGACAAGCTTAACATCAATAACCTGAAAACTTACCTGAGTTTTGAAAACGGCAAGGTAAACATCAAACCTTTCAATATTAAATATCAGGACATCGATGTACAAATAGGCGGACAACATGGTTTTGACCAGTCCATGAACTATAATATTGCCTTTAATGTCCCTGCTAAATATTTAGGTAGCGACGTTAACAAACTAATAAGCTCCCTAAACGGTACCGATGCCAGTAAAATAAGTATTCCGGTTAATGCAGTAGTAAGCGGAACCTTTAACAACCCTAAAGTTAGTACAGACCTTAGCAAAGCCGTAGGTAACCTTACCAACCAGCTTGTAGATCAACAAAAGGACAAACTGAAACAACAGGGAGAAGACAAGGTTAAAGACGCCCTTAACAACCTGTTAGGTGGTGGTAAAAAAGAAGAAGAAAAAGCAGACACATCTGCAACTTCTAAAGAAAACACTACCAACACCCAAACACAGCAAACTGCTGAAGATAAAGCAAAAGAAGCCGGAAAAGATTTGATAAACGGACTCTTCAAGAAGAAAGACAAGAAAGAAGAATAAACAAAAAAGTCCCGCCAATGGCGGGACTTTTTTATTATAATAATAACAGTATTATTATACAGTAATAATCACTTCAAAACCTTCGTTAGACCTTACGTTAAACACAGTACCATCTTCAAATATAAGGTACTGCCCCTTCACCCCCATAAGCTTACCACTATAAGCAGGCGTTTTGGTAAGGTTAAGACTGCTTATTTTGGCAGGGTATTGTAATACCGGATATTCCAGCGTGTACAAATGCTCTGGGGTAGTATCAAAATACTCCTTTACCTCATCAGGCAGCAATTCTTTTATTTCATTTCTTTTACTAACCAAATCAATTGGCGGAACATGGTTAACGAGCATTTTCTTCCAGTTTATCTTATCGGAAAAATGATCTTTTAAAGCTACCTCGGTTATACCGGCCAAATACCTGTTAGGCACTTCTACAATAGGAATAGCCTGTGATGCCCCCTGGTCTATCCAACGCGTAGGAACCTGCGATTTACGGGTAACCCCTACTTTCATATCGCTTGATGATGCCAGGTATACAATATGCGGCTGTAACTGTACTTTTTGCTCAAATTCCAAATCCCTGTCGGCTATACCCAAGTGGGCCGTACTCAGTTCAGGGCGCATAATCCAGTCACCTGCCTCAGGAATTTTGTAAAAACAGTCATAACAAAAGCCCATTCTGTAAATCTTTTTGTTCTTACCGCAGTTAAGACACTTAAATCCCTGAAAATTAATCTCCAGTTCTCTGCCCAATAACTGATTCATATTCAAAAAGCTGTTTTCAAACACCAGATAATACTGTATCGGGCTTCCAGCTTCTGTTTGCATTTTTGTTAGTACACCTTCGTATTGCATGGAAAATTTAGTATTTTTATGGCATAAAGATACTATAAAATATGGCTTTGGCGATTATCAATTCGGTTGCTTCGTGGATTTTGAAAAAAAGGATCCATCAGATAGAATTGTTTCTAAAATATCCTAACGAAGTACAGGAAGAATTGCTTCATAACCTTATCCGATGGGCCGAAAACACCTCTTTTGGTAAGAAATACGACTTTTCATCCATAAGGAATTACAGCACTTTTGCCGAAAGGATACCTATTTCCACTTACGAGGATTTAGAACCACTTATTGAGCAAACCCGTCGCGGAAAGCAAAATGTAATTTGGCCTACACAAATAAAATGGTTTGCAAAATCGAGCGGAACCACTAATGCCAAAAGCAAGTTTATACCCGTTAGTCCCGAAGCATTAGAAGATTGCCATTACAAAGCTGCAAAAGACCTTTTGTGCCTTTACCTTAACAACAATGAGGATTCACAGCTGTTTACCGGGAAAAGCCTTAGGCTGGGCGGCAGCAAGCAGCTATATGAGGATAACAACACCTTTTTTGGTGATCTTTCGGCTATCCTTATAGAGAACATGCCTATGTGGGCTGAGTTTAGCAGCACACCGAGCAATAAGGTCTCTCTAATGAGCGAATGGGAAAGCAAACTATCGGCCATTGTAAAAGAAACTACAAACGAAAATGTAACCAGTTTTGCCGGAGTACCTTCGTGGATGCTTGTTTTAATGAACAGGATATTGGAAGAAACAGGGAAAGATAACCTGCATGAAATATGGCCTAATGTGGAAGTATATTTCCACGGCGGGGTGAGCTTTGAACCTTACCGCGACCAGTATAAAAAAATACTGCCAAAAAGCGATTTTAAATACTACGAGATCTATAACGCCTCTGAAGGCTTTTTTGCCATACAGGACAGTAACGACAGCGACGAACTGTTATTAATGCTTGATTATGGCATTTTCTATGAATTTATCCCTATGGACAGCTTTGGGAAACCAAATCAAAAAGCAGTACGACTTGCCGATGTGGAACTGAATAAGAATTATGCCGTACTTATCACTACCAACTCGGGCTTATGGCGATACCTTATTGGCGATACCGTACGCTTTACTTCGCTTAACCCATACCGCATAAAAATAACCGGAAGAACCAAGCACCATATCAATGTATTTGGTGAAGAACTTATGGTAGAGAATACCGACAGGGCTATAGCTAAAGCCTGTAACATTACAGGGGCCGATGTGGTAGATTATACCGTTGCCCCTATTTTTATGGACGGAAAAGAAAAAGGCGCGCACGAATGGATTATTGAGTTTGGAAAACACCCGGAAGATGTAGAAGTCTTTAGAAGACATCTTGATGAAGCACTGCAAGCCCTTAACTCTGATTATGAAGCTAAGCGGTACAATAATATGACACTGAATCCGCTTGTACTTAATGTAGCAAGACCTAAACTATTTTACGACTGGCTAAAGGCACAGGACAAACTGGGCGGACAACACAAAATACCAAGACTCTCAAACGAGCGTGATTATCTTGAAAAACTAAAGTCCATGCAAATAGCAGATGTAAACGCATAAATACAACTGTTAAATAATCAGCTATTTACATTGTAGTTTTTATCTTTGTAAAAAAGCGAATACTATGAAAAAGATTTATGTACTGGCATTTGGCGCCTCGGTATTACTATTAGCCTCCTGCGGCCCCAAGCGACTAGGATGCAACGGTAAAAGATGGTGTGATACCGAAAACATACAAAAAACAGAAAAGACAACCACAGTAAAAAAAGACGTATAAATAAAAAGGCTGCCAATTGGCAGCCTTTTTATTTATCATATACAAGCAGTTAAGATGCTGCTTTTAAACGCTTAAGCAAGGTTTTGTTTAAATGATGTTCTACATATTCCTTATCAATATTAAGTTCTGTTTCATCAGAACCCGGAATCTCATACATAGCCTCATTTAGTATCGCTTCACAAAGTGAACGTAGTCCCCTTGCCCCAAGCTTATACTCTAACGCCTTGTCTACAATATAATCAAGCGCCTCGTTGTTAATAGACAACTCAACATCATCCATTGCAAACAATTTCCTGTATTGTTTTACAAGCGCATTTTTAGGCTCTGTAAGTATCGCTCTTAGCGTATCCCTGTCAAGCGGATCCATGTGTGTTAAAACAGGAAGCCTGCCTATAATTTCAGGAATAAGTCCAAAGTCTTTCACATCCTTAGGGATGATATACTGCAACAGGTTGTCATTATCAATTTCATCAGCATTACGCGATGTGCTGTAACCTACAGCCTGCCTGTTAAGCCTTTTTGATATAACACGGTCTATGCCGTCAAAAGCACCACCGGCAATAAACAGGATATCCTGAGTATTTACCTCAATAAACTTTTGGTCCGGGTGTTTTCTCCCTCCTTTTGGCGGAACATTTACCACAGTACCTTCAAGAAGCTTCAATAAAGCCTGTTGTACACCCTCTCCCGATACATCTCGGGTAATAGAAGGGTTATCACTCTTACGGGCAATTTTATCTATCTCATCAATAAATACGATACCTCTCTCTGCCTTTTTCACATCATAATCGGCTGCCTGTAGTAAACGTGTAAGTATACTCTCTACGTCTTCACCCACATAACCGGCCTCTGTAAGTACAGTGGCATCTACAATGGTAAGCGGCACATTAAGCATCCTTGCAATGGTTTTAGCCACCAGGGTTTTACCTGTACCGGTTTGCCCCACCATAAGGATGTTACTTTTTTCAATCTCTACCCCTTCATCATCCTGCTTTTGCATCAACCTTTTGTAGTGATTGTAAACTGCTACCGAAAGTACCTTTTTGGTTTGGTCCTGCCCGATAACATACTGATCAAGGAAAGCCCTAATCTCTTTCGGCTTCTTAAGCTCAAGCTCAGCCGCAAGCGTAGACGATCCGCTTTGCTTAAGCTCCTCAATCACTATACCGTGAGCCTGCTCTATGCATCTGTCACAAATATGTGCATTAATTCCTGCTATAAGCAAATTGGTTTCGGGCTTTTTCCTGCCACAAAAAGAACATTCTAAAATCTCTTTAGCCATATGTTTTACTCTATGTTTTAAAGGCCGGATTATGAGTCCGGCCAATTAAAACGCAAATATACTATTTATTTCTTATTTACTCTCTTATAAGTACTTCGTCAATCATACCATATTCCTTAGCCTCAGTTGCTTTCATCCAGTAATCCCTCTCACTGTCTTTGAATACTTTGTCGTAATCCTGCTTAGAGTGCTTAGATATTATACGGTATAATTCCTCTTTTAGTTTTAGCATTTCACGAAGATTGATCTCCATATCGGTAGCCACACCCTGTGCACCGCCCGATGGCTGGTGGATCATAACTCTTGAATGTGGTAATGCCGAACGCTTACCATCGGCACCTGCGCAAAGAAGCACAGCACCCATAGAAGCCGCCATACCTGTACAGATAGTCGCTACATCAGGCCTAATATACTGCATGGTATCATACATACCTAAACCGGCATATACACTACCACCCGGAGAGTTGATATAAATTTGGATATCTTTAGAAGCATCTGTACTCTCAAGGAATAATAACTGTGCCTGTACAATATTTGCCACCTGATCGTCTATACCTGTACCTAAAAAGATAATCCTGTCCATCATTAAACGTGAAAACACGTCAAGCTGAGCCACATTCATCTGGCGCTCTTCCATGATGTAAGGGGTCATTCCCATTGGAGTAACCCGGTTAACTAATTTATCGTAATATAGATTGTTTATGCCATGATGTTTTGTGGCATATTGTCTAAATTCTTTGCCGTAATTCATAGTCCGTTTTTGATTTAAATTTAATTAAGAGTAAAAAAAAGCGTCAGGATAAAAATCCTGACGCTCAAATATACTCATTTTTTACGAGATTTACTCTCCGTACATTTCCTTAATGAACGCCTCGTAAGTAACTTCTTTTTCTTTTGCTTTTACGTTCTCTTTAAACAGGTTAAGCATTTTTTCGCTCATTACCTGCTCAGATAATCTCTTAACTTCGTCTTTGTTAGAAAGCACTCTTGATACAATACCTTCTACATCTTCGTCTGTTGGATTCATCTGACCGAACTGTGCCATTTGTTTCTTGATAACCTCTGCAGTATATGCTTTAAGATCATCAAAAGTTATCTGAAGGTTGTTATCAGTAATGATTTTACCTTCGATTAACTGGTAACGTAAACCTTTTTCAGATTTGTTATACTCTTCCTCTGCCTGCTCAGGAGATAGCGGATTTTCACCAGCTGTCTGTATCCATTTTTTAAGGAATTCTGCAGGAAGATCAAACTTAGTATTCTCGATAAGGAACTCAGTTACATCGTTAAGGAATTTCTGATCTGCCTGAGTAGCAAACTGCTGCTCTGCATCTTCCTTAATTTTTTCTTTTAACTGTTCTACAGATGTTACAACACCTTCGCCAAACAGCTTATCAAAAAGCTCCTGGTTAAGTTCTGCTTTCTCTGTAGTATTTATTTCTTCAATAGTGAAGTCAACATCAATTTCAAGACCGTGAACATCGTCGTGACCTACTTTAAGGTACTCCATAAGTTTGTGGTCATCATCAAACAGGTTTTTAGTAGAAACAGTAACTACATCACCTACTTTTTTACCGATGAATTTTTTACCTGCAGTTTTCGTTTTGAAGATAGACGGAGTAATTGTTACATTATTATTGATACCTTTCTCCTCGTTAGTGAAAGTACCTTTAATATCGTCTCCTTCTTCTGATTTCTCTTTAGAAACAAGCTTACCGTATTGTTTTTGTATACGCTCTACCTGCTCATCAAGCATTTTCTCGTCTGCTGTGATGTTGTATTTTACAAGTTTGTTTTTAGCTGCAAGGTCTACAGTAAATTCAGGAGCAAGACCTAGTTCAAATTCAAAAGCATAATCATCTGCATCCCAGTTAAAATCTTCAGTGATTTTTGGAAGCGGATTACCAAGAATATCCAGTTTCTCCTCAACAAGGTAATCGTTTAGTGAAGTCTGAAGTAATTTGTTTACCTCGTCTACAAGAACGGCTTTACCATATTGTTTTTGTATAAGGCTCATCGGCACAGCACCTTTCCTGAATCCCGGAATACTGGCATTTTTTCTGTAATCACCTAATACCTTATCTACGTTTGGTTTATAATCTTCTTTTGTAATGGCTACTGTTACAACAGCATTTAGCGCATCTACCTGCTCTCTTGTAATATTCATTATCTAAAATTGTTTAAACACCATAAAATTATGGGTTGCAAAAATATATTTTTTTTACAACCCACACAAGTTTTTAATTTATTGTATTTCAATACCCTTAAAAAGAATACTGATATTAATTACGGGATTCTTTTTCAGACAGTCCCACTACCAGTGACTGACAGAAAGACAACAGCAGGCTAAACAGCAGTGCATACCAAAAACCATCAACTGTAAAACCGGGAACCAGCTCATCACAAAGTAAAATAATTATGGCGTTTATTACCAGCAAAAACAGCCCCAGGGTAAAAATTGTTGCCGGCAAAGTAAAAAGTACCAGTATAGGTTTTACAAATATATTTAGGAGTCCAAGTACCACAGCAACTAACAGTGCTGTAACCCAATTAGTAACATTTACTCCCGGAAGCAGGTTTGCCAGTATGAGTACAAAAACCGTGGTAAAGAAAATTTTTATAAGTGTTTTCATATAAAATTAATTTGTATCACTCTTATAAAAATAAAAAAAGCATCGGGGAAAACCGATGCTTTTTAAGAAAATATTATCTTTTTCTAATCGTTTAGTTTGTAGGCAATACCGTAGCCCCAGGATAATAACCCGGCACTATATTAGGCAACTTAGCATTATAATAGCTATTAATCACTTTAATAATTTCATTAGCCACCATTGCGTATCCTCTTGCATTAGGATGAACACCATCAAGAGAGAACACTGTTGTGTTTAATGCCGAGGTACTAAAGTAATCTGCAGTATAAATTTGCCCATCCTCTACCCTTAAACCGCTTACAAGCTGATTAAGTATAGCATTCATATCGGCAACTGCAAGCCCTTTTGAAGCAGCAATGGCTTTAATAGTATTATTATAGCTTGTTGTAGCAACCTTAACCATTTCACCTTCAGCAGCTGTTAACACATGGCTATCCTGTAACGGATAAGTAATACCAAAACTGTTAAACGGCGCAGGAACTCCTGCAGGAGCTGTACCTATTACACCTCTTGTAGTTAAAAGCACCAGGTCATCTTCGGTTGCCTGTCTTGCCTGCCCGTAAGTTTGCCCTAAAAAGTCGGCTATAGGAGCATACTGAGGAATAGTAGCAGCTACTGCTGTAATCTGAGCACTTAAATCGGTAAGGCTTTCATCTTTTATCAACAACGGGTTTGCCGCACCTGCATCAAGGATATTTATCCTGTCTCCAGCACCAAAATTAGTTAATATCTGATCAAGCACTCCATATAACTGTTGGTTAAGCTGAGTCATTGTAGCAGCTCCAGCCTGCGAATTACCCTCACCTAAAAGCTGAGTAGTTAACGGGTTGTAAGGAACTGTAGTAAAGAAAGGTATTGAAGTAACATCAGGAATAGTTGCCACTACCCCTTTAGCTCCTCCTGATGTAAGCATATCTGTAATTGCAGAATAAGTAGCTGCAAACACATTAGGATCTGTAATATCATTTCCTCCGTATGTTGACGGATCAAGGTTACCTGTCTGATCTACACCCACACCTCCTGATGTTGCAAAAGAAAGCACATCGTTACTACCAATCCAGTTCGTAAAGAAAGTAGGGTTTTTAGTCATTGCATCGCCCATTACTGTAGCAGTTGGCGACGTGGCATGACGCACAAAGTAAGGATTTGCCTGACCTGTTGCCACACCTGCAAGATTACCATAACCCGGAGCTAATAAATGGAATGATTTTGCTCCCGGCACTCCCATATTATTGTAAGCCATTGCCTGTTGGTTAGAAACCTCTATTGTTGGCGTACCGCTAATAGGCTCGGGACCTCCCGCACTGGCGTTAATTATAAGTCTTGTTGATGCAATTTGAATACCTCCAAGAGTAAGCCCTCCATAATTATTCACATCATCATCATAAGACGGTTGTGTAAACGCACCTCCGCCCACTACAGCAAACTGCTGTGAAAGCAAGTTAGGAAACGAGTACATTTGCCCACCACGGGACATAGTACCATCCATATAACCTGCCGTTAATGAGTTACCTACTGCTACGTATGATGAAAAATCAGCATCACCCGCACTGTAACTCCCGTTTGTCACTTCATTATTAAACTCAGGCTCACAGGCAATAAGCCCTGCTGCAAGTAACGATAAGTATATAAATTTATTTTTCATGTCGTTTTGTTTAGAAATTGTAACTTAAACCTACACCAGGAGAGAACACCACATTTTTGTACGTACCTCCAAAAGTAGTATTCTGACCATCTTCCTGATAGTAGTCATAAGAGTTATTAACTTCTTTAAAGTGTAGGAACAGGAATGAGAAATCTACTCCTAGCCTTTGGTTAATCTGGTAGCTTAAACCACCTGTATACCCCATAGAATCATTTCTTGGTGTTTCAGGAGCAAAGAAACCATCCTGCACCGGGCTCTCATCAAAGTACCAACCTGCACGGAAAGAGAATTTCTCGTTAGCTGTATATTGAGCACCTACCCTATAAGTACTTGCATCCTTGTAATTTCTCGGATTAACCGATGTTGGCGCTGCATTATGAAAATCAACAATAAGTGATTTATACACATTCCAGTAAGCCCTGTTATAATCAAAAGCCACAAGAAGCTTATCGTTAACCTTATATGAGAAACCTACCGTAAGTTCTGCAGGAAGCGGAAGATCGGCATCAAAAGTAGTATTCGTTAATGTAGTGGAAAGGAATCCCGGAACATCGTGGAAAGTTGCATCGCCATCGCGAGCTTCCATTGTAATTTCAGAACGGTAGTTTGCTCCAATAGTCAGGTTTTCTGTTGGCTTTAACATCATACCTGCTGTCCATCCCCATGCTGTAACACCACCGGCATCAATAGTAACATCAGTCCTGTTACCCTGTTCATCGGTTTGGCTTCGGCTAATATTCCTGTTAAAGTTTACACTACCGGATACAAATATAGGACCACCACCCACACTAAAATAATCGTTTACTTTTAATGAGATAGACGGCTGGAAATAAATTGCCTCAAGGTCTATATTATTAACAAGGTGAGACCCCTGCCAATCCTGATCCCACTCTACGGCACTACCGTAAGGTGTATATACCGCCAAACCAACAGAAAGCCAGTCGGTTGCCCTGTAAGACACATAAGCACTAAATGGTGTACCGAAATTTTCGGTTGAGTTGGTCCAGTTGTTTGCCTGATTTTGGAATTTGGTTCTCGCAAACAATCCGTTTGCTCCAACCGAGGCGTTAAAACGGTTTTCCAGAAACGCCATACCCGACGGGTTGAAGAACAAAACCTCGGCACTGTTTACAACACCAACCCCGGTGTGTCCCATTGCCAACTGTTTTTGCCCCTGAAGACTAACCCTATACCCTCCTGCAAAAGCCGAAGCAGCCGTTAAGGCCGTTAGGGTTAAAGATAATAGTTTTCTCATGGTTAAATAAGTATTAGTTTTTTCATATTGTAAATAGCTTATATCAAATTTATGATTTTTTATGAAAAATACAACGATTGAGATAAAATTATTATGCATTCATAATAATTTATTTTTTAAAAAACCTTTATCTTTTTTAACAATCTACCGAAAAACATAGTTATTTTTTAAATAAATAACATATTATTAACCTTTTTAGAGTTTCAACAATCTCATTATAATAACTTTAACAGCCATACTATTAACAAAAACATAAAACACATTTATAAGCACTAAAAACGCAGTACCTTAACCGTATAAACCAAAACACCAATGTCACTTTTAAAAAAAATACTCATAGGATTAGCTGCATTGCTTATAATAGGAACAATTGCTAATTACGGATTAAGCTACTGGATATCAAGAAAGCTACCCAATATCATTCAGTCAAACAAAGATATGCCTTATAATATAAGCTATACTGATTTAGACATATCCCTGTTAAAAGGCAACATTACAGTACTCAACGCTTCTCTATCCCCTAAAGACAGTACTGCCCAATTAAAAAGTGGTGCTTATGGACAGATTGAAAAAATACGCATAGAGCATTTTAGCCTTTGGGCACTCTTAAAAAACAATAAAATAAAGGTTGATAATATCATTATAGATAAACCTGAAGTTATATTATACCCCAAAGAGAATAAATACAATGTAAAAGGAGATCTTGTAAAACCATTTAAAAACACCATTTCCACCAAAGCTATTGAAGTTAACAAAGGGGAATTCACCTTGCTTGACGCCACCGATAATACCAAACTGAAAGCAACAAACATAAGCATGCTTTTCAGGAATATCAAAATAGACAGTACTACTATTAAAGATAATGTACCCGTTAAATACTCATCTTACAGCCTAAAATGCGACAGCCTGTTTTATCAGGTAGATAAACAATATAATATTACAACACACAAACTTAACATTAGCGACACCGCCATTACCGTAAACAACTTTAAGCTTACCCCAGAGCAGACGCGCATAGAGTTTGCACAGTCTATCCCGAAGGAAAAAGACCAATACAATATTGAAGTAAGCAAAATACATATCCCTGATTTACTTTGGGGCTTTGTAAACGACACCTTATACATACGTACATCCCTGGTTGATTTAACCAAAGTGAATGCTGTTATATACCGACCTAAAATGGCTCCCGATGATTTATCGGTCAAAAAACTATACAGCCAAATGCTACGCGAAATAAAGTTTGACCTTAAAACCGACACGATAAAACTAAACGATTCGTATGTAGAATACCAGGAACAGCAGAGTTATGATAAGCCTGCCGCCAAAGTAATGTTCTCTGACTTTAATGCCACAATAAAAAACATATACAGCCCGATAAACAAAACTGAAACTCCGCAAACCACTCTGTATGTTAACTGCCTTTTCATGAAATCATCCCCTTTAAGTGTACACTGGACGTTTGATATTACTGATAAAACCGATGCTTTTACCATACAGGGAAAACTACAAAATGTAAAAAGCAGTGTGATTGACCCCGTTGCAAAGCCTTTAATGAATATTACAACAACAGGCAATCTAAAAGAAATTTACTTTACGTTTAACGGAAACCGTAATAGCTCAAATGGTGATTTTGCTATTAGATATGACGACCTCAAAGTGAAGCTTTATAAAAAAGACGGAAAAGACAAAAACAAACTTATGTCGGCAGTAGGAAACCTCTTGGTTAAAAATGACAGCGAAGATGAGCTAAAAGAAACAGAAGTAAGCGTGGAGAGGCTTAAAGACAAATCAGTATTTAACTTCCTGTGGCGCTTTTTGTATGAAGGACTTAAAAAAACACTACTTCCTAAAATCATAAGTGGAGGCGATTAAAATAAAAGGGGGACTGTAAAAACAGTTCCCCTTTCATTTTATGCAGTAAGAAACTCCAGCGTCTCTGTTACAAAATCCTTCGGATTTTCAGCATGCAGCCAGTGTCCTGCGTTTTTAATATCTTTAATAATTGCTTTAGGGAAATGAGTATGAATCATTTCAAAATCTTCATCCTTTATATAATTAGACCTATCACCCCTTAAAAATAATACAGGCCCGTCATAAACACTACCTTCCGGTAATGCAGCACCTATATTCTCAATCTTATCGGTAAGCACCTTTAAGTTAAACCTAAAGTCAAGCTGTCCCGGCTCTTTCCAGTACAGGTTTTTCATTAAGAACTGACGGGTGCCAAAATCGTCAACATACTTTTTAAGGATTTCTTCCACATCACTCCTTCCTGGTTTCAACGAGAAATCTACCGCATTTAAACCTGCAAGTATATCCTGATGGTGTGGCCTGTAATATTTTGGTCCTATATCGGCTATTATTAACCTGTCCAGCATTTCGGGATGTGCCATAGCAAAAAACATACTGGCCTTACCTCCCATTGAGTGACCAATAACATCTATTTTCTCCAGTTTATAATACAGGCAGTAATCATAAATATCCTGAACCATTGCATTGTAATCAAACTCTTCCGAGTGAAAACTCTTACCGTGATTCCTCATATCAATGGCATGTACCTGAAATCCTTTTTCGGCATATTGCCCACCAAGGGTTTTCCAGTTGTCAGACATACCTAAAAAACCGTGTATTATAAGCAATGGCTTGCCTTCTCCTTCTACTCTGGAATGCAACATAATTATTTTAGTTTTTGAAGATACATATTCACTACATTTTCCAGCCCAAGGTACAACGACTCTGATATAAGCGCATGCCCTATAGATACCTCAAGAAGCCCCGGAATGTTTTCTTTGAAAAACTTAATATTATCCAAACTCAGGTCGTGACCTGCGTTTATGCCCAGTCCTAACTCGTTTGCCAGTTTTGCCGATGCCACATAAGGGTCAATTCCGGCAGTATTACCTAAACCATACTTATGAGCAAAAGCTTCTGTATATAGTTCAATCCTGTCGGCACCGGTTTCTTTAGCACCTTCAATCATTTCCAAAACCGGATCTACAAATATGGAAGTACGTATGCCGTTACTTTTAAACTCAGCAATAACATCCTGTAAAAACGACTTATGTTTTATAGTATCCCATCCCGCATTAGATGTAATAGCATCATCGGCGTCAGGAACAAGAGTAACCTGTGTAGGCTTTACCTCCAGTACAAGGTCGATAAACTTTTTTACCGGATTCCCTTCTATGTTATATTCGGTGTGCACAACAGGTACTAAATCTCTGGCATCCTGATAACGGATATGTCTCTCATCAGGCCTTGGGTGTATGGTAACACCCTGCGCTCCAAATTTCTGAACATCGGCTGCAACTTTAAGTAAATCGGGAACATTACCTCCTCTGGAGTTTCTTAACGTTGCTATTTTATTTATATTTACACTAAGTTTTGTCATCTCAAGGTTGTTTAACTCAAATTTTACACAAAAATACAAAGTAAAATCAAGGTAGGATATTCTAATTTTTGATTATTTTGCAGTAATAACTCATACTCCCCAACATGATTGATATTAACGACTTTATCAATAACCGAATCAAACCGCTAAATATAACCGAATCCATAGCTGATGCTCAGGATCTTTTTGCCGAATATACCTTTTCGCATTTTCCGGTAACGGAAAATGGTATATACATAGGTTGTGCAAGTTCCGAAGATACCGAACTTATGGATATCGAAAAAACTCTGGAGGATATGCACTATACCCTTGAAAGGTTTTTTGTGCGCGACACTACCATATGGCTGGACGTATTAGAAGTATTTGCTAAAAACGAAACCAATGTGGTTCCTATTCTGGATAAAGACAATAATTACCTGGGGTACTATGAGATTACCGATATCATTCAGTTTTTCCACCAAACCCCTTTCCTTAAGGAGGACGGAGGCATACTGGTAGTACAAAAAGGTATTACTGATTACTCCATGAGTGAGGTTGCCCAAATTGTGGAAAGTAATAACGGCAGATTACTGGGGCTTTTCATATCTGAAGCCAATCTTGAAAAGGTACAGATAACCCTAAAAATAAGTCTTGGCGGGTTAAGCGAAATCATTCAGACTTTTAGAAGATACAATTACGATATCATATCAGAGCACCAGGAGGATGCTTACATCAATACATTAAAAGACCGTTCTGACTATTTAGACAAATACCTGAACATATAATAAGCGTGAGGAACATGAGGATAGCAGTATACGGACAGTATTATAAAGACAATACCGAAGACATTATTGAAAAAATGTTTGCGGTTTTTGAAGGCCATACCACCGAGGTTATTTTTGAAGCCAATTTTTACAATGCCATAAAAGAGAGAGAACTCCTTAAAGAGTCGTATGCTACTTTTAGTAACCACGAGGAACTGGACCGCAGGTTTGATATGCTTATCAGTATTGGTGGCGATGGTACCATGTTAAGATCGGCAACTTATGTGCGCGACAAAAACATACCCGTATTAGGCATTAATGCCGGGCGACTTGGATTTCTGGCTACCGTACAGCAGGATGAAATTGAAACCCTGCTGCCCCTGATTTTTGAAAACAAATATAAAATATCTCCGCGCACCCTTTTATCTCTTGATTATAAAGGCATGGAAAAGGAAGACGGACTGGATTTTGCACTCAACGAAATCACTGTAAGCCGTAAAGACACCACTTCCATGATTACCGTAGAGGTAAAACTAAACGGAGACTACCTTAATTCCTACTGGGCAGACGGGCTTATTATATCTACCCCTACCGGATCTACAGGTTATTCACTAAGTTGTGGCGGGCCGTTGCTGATACCCGAAGTAAACAGTCTTGTTATTACTCCTATCGCCCCACACAACCTTAACGCAAGACCGCTGGTAATACCGGATGATACCGAACTGGAACTTAAAGTAAGCGGCAGGGAACCACAACATCTTATTTCACTGGATTCAAGAATACTTACTGTAGACACCGAGACCTCCTTTTATATTAAAAAGACCAGTTTTAAAATCAACATGGTAGAGTTCCCTGATGAGAAATTCATAAAAACCCTACGCAAAAAACTGCTATGGGGTGAGGATAAAAGAAACTAATAGCAACTTTTTTGCCTACACCACATACTACACCACATCTTCTTTCGTTTTTTAGTCTGAACCGTGATTGCAAATTTTCAATTTATAGATGTAAAAAGTCTAAACAGAGGCGAAATAGAAATCTATATTGTTATATTTGCACCTATTTTGATGTAATGAGTAGAGTTTTAGTAGTTTTATTTTTAATTATTGCTTCATTTAAAGCCGAAGCCCAGATCAACGAAGTGGGTATTTTTGTGGGCGGAAGCAACTATATAGGTGATGTGGGACCTACAGATTATATAGCCCCTAAAGATCTTGCTTTAGGATTTCTGTATAAATACAACCGTAGTCCGCGACACTCTTATAGGGCTTCCTTTACCTATGCGAAAATATCTTCTAACGATGCTGATTCAGACATGAGTGCCAGAAAACAAAGAGGCTATTCATTTGATAATACTGTAAAAGAATTATCTTTAGGCCTTGAATTCAATTTTTTTGACTTCAACCTGCACGAAACTGACTTTCAGCTAACCCCTTATGTATATGGGGGACTGAGCTATTTTTGGTATGATGAGCAGTATATTAATAACGGACGAACTTACGACAACGGTAACAGCAGCGCGCTGTCCATACCAATGACCGTAGGTATAAAAACTAATGTTTTACCAAACTTTGTAATAGGATTTGAAGTGGGTGCGAGATATACTTTTAGCGACAATTTAGATGGAAGTTATCCTGAAGATGATACCTACCAAAACCTTCGCTTTGGTAACTTAGAAAGCGACGACTGGTATGTATTTACCGGATTTACACTTACCTACACCTTTGGTGAAAAACCTTGCTACTGCCCTAACTAAAATCATGGACAAATCAACTACCATAAATACTGAAAATATACCTAACCACATCGCCATTATTATGGACGGTAACGGCCGTTGGGCTAAAAAACGCGGACTACTTCGTGCTTTAGGCCATGAAAGCGGATCGAAATCGGTAAAAGATGTGGTGGAGAACTGCAAGAATATTGGTGTAAAATACCTAACCCTTTACGCCTTTTCTACAGAAAACTGGAACAGGCCAAGGCTTGAAGTGGAAGCTTTAATGAAACTGCTTATCCGCTCGTTAAAAAAAGAACTTCCGGTACTTCAAAAAAACAATATCAAGCTAAGTACAATTGGCAATACCGACAAACTTCCCGAAAAGGCAAAAAAACAACTTTTAGAAGTTATAGATCAAACCAAGGACAATACCAAAATGCTGGTTACCCTTGCTTTAAGCTATGGCTCCAGAGAAGAAATAGTATCGGCAGTTAAAAAGATTAGTGAACAAGTAAAAACAAACGCGATAGCGGTAACAGATATAAATGAAGAGATAATTACTCAAAACCTTTACACACACAACCTTCCGGATGTAGACCTGCTTATAAGAACAAGCGGCGAACAGCGAATAAGTAATTTCCTATTATGGCAGTGTGCGTATGCAGAATTTTATTTTACCGACGTATTATGGCCGGACTTTACAGAAGAAGACCTGCATGAAGCAATTATCAGTTACCAAAAAAGAGAACGTAGATTTGGAAAAACCAGTGAACAAGTTAAATAAAACCGAGATGTTTTATAAGCGCATTAAATTATTTTCAGCCATATTTCTATGCTTAGCCTCATTTGCAGCTAAAGCACAGGACAGGATTGAACCGGGACAGTATGTAATTGCCGATATAAAAGTAAATGGTGACATTACTTACAACGAGCAAACTGTTGTAACATTTACCCGCTTAGAGAAAGGTCAGCGTATAAACGTACCCGGAGAAGAAATAAGTAATGCTATTAGAAAACTAGCCAGCCTTAAACTATTTGAAGATATTAACTTTTATGCTACTAAAGTTGTAGGCGACAGTATTTATCTTGAACTGGATGTAAATGAGCTTCCTAAGCTTAGTGAAGTAAGAATGCAGGGACTTAAGAAAAGTAAGATTGAAGGACTTATTAAGGATACCGAACTTACTAAAGGAAAAATAGTTAACGAAAACCTTGTTACTACTACTAAAAACTATATTGAAAATAAATATAAAAAAGACGGTTACTACAATACTAAAGTAGCTATTAATGTAATACCGGACAGTAGTAATACTGTAAAAATGGTAGTTAATATAGACCGCGGTAAGAAAGTAAAGGTATCATCAATTAAATTTGACGGAAACACTATGCTTTCAGACGGTAAGCTTAGAGGTGCCATGAAAAACACCAAGAAAAAGAGCTTCCTGAACCCGTTACGCATCTTCAAATCATCAAAATACATTAAAGAAAAGTATAAGGAAGATTTAGGAAGCATTGTAGACAAATATAAAGAAAAAGGGTATCGTGATGCTCGTGTAATCGAAGATACAGTTGCCTACAATAAAGACAAAAATACTGTTGATATAAGTATACAGATTGAAGAAGGGCGTAAGTATTACTTTGGTGATATTAAGTTTTTGGGTAATACAGTATATCCTAACAATATATTAAGCCAGGTTCTTGGTATTAAAAAAGGTGATACCTATAACGGCATACTACTACAGGAAAGGATTGCTAATCCTAATAAACCGGATGGCGAAGACCTTACCAACCTGTATCAGAATAACGGTTATCTTTTCTCTAACATCAATGCAGTAGAGGTTCGTACAGCAAATGACACTATTGACTTTGAAATCCGTATAGTGGAAGGACCTATCGCTTACCTTAACAATGTAACCGTTGTAGGTAACGATAAGACCAACGACCATGTAATATACCGTGAGCTTTTAACAAGGCCGGGGCAAAAATGGAATAAAGAAGATGTTATCAATACTGTAAGACAGCTAGGCGCTTTAGGCTTCTTTGATGCAGAAACTATACGTCCTGATGTTAAAAATGCTGATCCTTCAACAGGTACTGTAGATGTAGAATGGAACGTGACCGAAAGAGGTTCGAGCCAAATTGAGCTACAGGGAGGTTATGGTGGCGGTGGTTTCATCGGTACTCTTGGACTTTCGTTCAACAACTTCTCTATGCGTAATATCTTTAACAAAGAGGCATACAAGCCAATACCTATGGGTGATGGTCAAAAACTTTCATTACGACTACAGGGTAGTACTTATTTCCAAACCTATAGCCTTTCGTTTACAGAGCCTTGGCTTGGAGGTAAAAAGCCTATACAGCTTTTCAGTTCGTTATCACACAGTAAACAGTTCCTGTATAACTTCCAGACAAGGGATGTTGACAGAAGCCAAAGCTTTACAATTAGTTCTATTACATTAGGTATGTCAAAAAGGTTAAGTGGTATCTATGATAACCTGAGAATCTCTCACTCGTTAACATTCCAGTACTATAACCTTAATAACTACAACACCGGTCTGTTTACATTTGGTAACGGTAGCTCCCGTAACCTTGCTTATACACTGGAAGTTACAAGAGACAACAGAGGATCACTTATCTACCCAATGTCAGGTTCGTTATTCAGTGTAAGTGCAAAAATGACATTGCCATACTCGTTATTTAACGGCATTGATTATGGAGATCTTGAAAACCAGGCTGCCTATAAGGCTACTAACAGTAGCGGACAATACCTAAACGAAGACGGGCAGGTAGTATACGACTATGAGGATGCCGCTGTAGATCAGGGTAAGGTAGACCAGCAGAAGTTTAATTGGTTGGAATATTATAAAATTAAGCTTAAAGCTGATTGGTATACAAAAATTTATAATAAATTAGTACTTCGAACACTTGGCGAATTCGGATTTCTGGGTTCTTATAATTCAGAAAGAGGACTTGTTCCTTTTGAAAGATTCTTTGTGGGTGGTGACGGTTTAGCTAACTATTCGTTAGACGGTCGTGAGGTCATACAGTTAAGAGGTTATCCTAATCAGGCGCTTTCCTCTATAAACGGAGGTACAGTGTACAATAAATTCTCATTAGAGTTGCGTTATCCTATCACACTTAAACCACAGGCATCTATATATGTATTAACTTTCCTAGAGGCAGGTAATTCATACGATTCATTTAGGAATTACGACCCGTTTGTACTTAAGCGTTCAGCAGGTTTCGGTTTAAGGGTATTTATGCCGGCGTTCGGTTTATTAGGTATAGACTTTGGTAACGGATTCGATCCGCTGCCGGGCTACACTCAAAAGAATGGTTGGGAAACACACTTTATCATCGGCCAGCAGTTTTAAAAAATTGGCATGATATTTTCTAATAAGAAATAAATTATGAAAAAACATTTGTTAATATTACTGACCTTAATCTCTGTTACAGCAGCAACGGCACAGTCTCGCGGACTTAAAATCGCGTATATAGATATGGACTATATACTGGAGAAAGTGCCTGACTATGCTGAAGCCAAAAACCAACTTGAGCTTAAAGCTCAAAAATGGAAACAGGAACTGGAACAGAAAAGAAATGATATTAATAAATTAAAAGAAAGCCTTGAGACAGAAAAACCTCTTTTAACAAAAGAGCTTATTGAGGAAAGAGAAGAAGAAATCAAGTTTCTTGAAAATGACCTTATAGAATATCAGCAAAAAAGATTTGGGCCAAATGGTGATCTTATCACCCAAAAGGCAGTACTTGTAAAACCGGTACAGGATCAGGTATTCAACATTGTTCAGGATTTGGCTGAATCAAGAAATTACGACTTTATATTTGACAAGTCTTCAGATATGACTATGTTATTCTCCGCAAAAAGACACGACATCAGTGATTTTGTAATAAGAAGAATAACAAGGGCTGCCAAAAGAGAAAAGTTAAGCGGTAAAGAGCTTAAACAACTGGAAGAAATGGAAAAACAGGAAGAGCTGGAAGCCGACCCTGAATACCAGGAAAGACAGCAAAAAATTGAAGATAGAAAAGCCGAAAGGGAAAGGCTGATTGAAGAAAGAAGAAAGGCTCAGGAGGAGAAAAGAAGACAATATGAAGAAAGAAGAGAGCAGCTGAAGAAAGAAAGAGAAGCTAAAAGAAACGGAGTTAAAGCAGATAAAGAAACTACTGAGGGTAGTGACGGAGAAAACACTTCTGAAAGACCTGCGTCTACCAGCAGAGAAGACGCTGTACAGGCAGCAAGAGAAGAAAGGGAAAGAAAGCTTGAAGAGAGAAAAAAACAGATAGAAGAGCGTAAAAAACAAATATTAGAACAAAGGGAAGCTGCAAAAAAAGCCCGTGAAGAGCAACGTAATAAAAACACGGAGCCACAGGAGGAAGAGGAAAATAATGAAACAACTCCACAGGAGGAAAATAACCAAGGATAAAAACTTAAAACAAAAATTAAAAATTTAAATGATGAAACAATTAAAATCTTTATTAATCGCTGCTGTACTATTATTAGGGCTTAGTCAAACTGCAACTGCACAGTCTAAAGTAGCCCATATTGATGTATCGGAACTAATGAGCCAAATGCCGGAGATGAAAGCAGCTAATTCACAATTAGAGCAATTAAGCAAATCATACGATACAGAATACAGAACAATGGTACAGGAATTTCAGGCTAAAATCAAAAAATATGATGGAGAAGCCGCTACTGCTGGAGATGCTCTAAATGAGACTCGCGCTAAAGAAGTTCAGGATCTTCAACAAAGAATCCAACAGTACCAACAAAATGCTACTAAAGAACTACAGGATAAACAAGAAGCTATTTATAAACCAATTCTTGAAAAATCAAGAAATGCTATCCAAAAAGTAGCAAGAGCTAAAGGTTACCTTTATGTACTTGATGCTTCTACAGGAAGCGGTGTTATTCTTGCTGATGGTCCAGACCTTATGGCTGACGTAAAAAAAGAATTAGGTTTCTAATAAAAACATCATTTCTATACTTACAAAAACGGCTCAAAAATTTGAGCCGTTTTTTTATATTTGTTAAATGAATAAAAGCACAAACCCTATAGGCTTATTCGACTCCGGTGTGGGAGGAACTTCCATATGGAGAGAAATTCATAATATACTCCCTAACGAAAACACCATATATCTGGCCGATAGTAAAAATGCTCCTTACGGACAGAAAAGCAAAGAAGAGATTATAGAGCTTAGTATCAAAAATACAGAGTTCCTGCTCAATCAAAACTGTAAAATGATTGTTGTTGCCTGTAATACCGCAACAACAAACGCTATAAAAGAATTACGTACAAAATTCGACATACCTTTTATAGGTATTGAACCCGCCATTAAACCGGCCGCAAATTCTACACAAACACAAACCATAGGCATATTAGCCACACAGGGAACGCTTAACAGTGAATTATTTCATAAGGCAGTACTTGACTACAAAGACATAAAAATAGTAGAACAGGTTGGACATGGACTTGTAAAACTAATTGAGGAAGGTTCACTGGAGTCTACCGAAATGAAAGAACTCTTACAGGACTACCTAACCCCTATGATAAAAGCCAATATAGACTACCTGGTTCTTGGATGCAGCCATTACCCATACCTTATACCGCAAATTAAGGAAATACTCCCAGAGAGCGTTAAAATAATCGATTCGGGACAGGCTGTAGCACGACAAACAAAAAATGTCCTGGTTACCCAAGACATCCTTAATAATTCTTTACAAAAAGGCTACGCCCTCTTCTATACTAACAGCAATCCAAAAGTGCTTAGTACTATTTTACAGAACAAATATAATGTAGAAAAAAGAGACTTTTAATCTTCTCTATTTGTCATCATCTTTATCTTCCTTAAACCAGGAAGAGTACATTAAATAATTATTAGATATTCTCCCTATCTCCCCTGCAAAGTCAGAGGCATTAATATCCTTCACCTTTCTGGCAGGAATACCTGCATATATAGTACCTGATTCTACAACTGTATTTTGTGTCACTACCGACCCTGCCGCTACTATGGAGTTACTCTCTATAATACAATTATCCATAACAATAGCCCCCATACCTATCAGTACATTATCCTGTACTTTACATCCGTGAACGATAGCATTATGACCTATAGAAACATTATTACCTATCTCTGTGGGGTGCTTTTCATAGGTACAGTGAATTACGGCTCCGTCCTGTATGTTTACTTTATCACCCACTTTAATGTAATTCACATCACCTCTTACCACAGCATTAAACCATACACTGCATTCCTTACCAAAAGAAACATCTCCTACAATAGTAGCATTTTCAGCAACAAAACAATCCTCAGGTATTTGTGGGTACTTACCTCTTACTTCTTTAATCACCATATTTCAGAATAAAAAAAGTCCCGATTAAAAATCGGGACAGAATTAATAATGCTTTATAATTTAGTTAATGGCCGGACAATTACAATCGTAACGCTCTCTACCACAGAACAGATTTATACCTAAAGTAATTTGGTGGAAGCCACTATTATCAAACTTAACATCTCCAGTTAAGTAAGAATAAGTGTAAGCAAACATAAATTGCTTATAGTTAACACCTATTATTGGAGTAAAATATTGTAGGTTTTGATCTTTTGCACCGTTACCATCAATATATTGAGCACCGTCTAAATATCTTCTGTATGACAATCCTCCCCAAACTCTTCCAAAATCAACATTTTTATATACCTTAAGGTTAACATCCATTGATTTTTCTTTAGTCTCATCAACAACTTGGAACATTACAGATGGCTCCCATTGTAAACGATCAGGATCACCAAATACATAACCAGCACTTACCAAATACTTTCTTAAGTTATCGCTTTCAATATCTGTATAAATATCTCTCTTACTTGCTATAACATTCTTAGCTGTAAAGTGCGCATAAAAATCAAGATAATGATAAGATGCACCAATATCAATATTGAAATAAGAATCCTTTTGTTTCATACCACCATCAATAATAGGATCAAAATCAGGTTCAAATTCTGTTTCATCCAAACGACTTTGAACAAGCCCTGCACTCATACCAAATGATAACTGATTTAAATCAACTTCATCTCTTGAAAAACGAATATGGTGAGCATAAGTAAGCTTTGCTCCCGTTTGTGAATGATAACCGTTTTTATCATTAAAAGCGATAATACCTACACCAGACTGTTCCCCTATTCTTCCGTTAAAACTTAATGTTTGTAACTGAGGAGCATCATCCTGACCAAACCATTGCTGACGTGCAGTCAACCTGATTTTAGCACAATTTGCAGCACCAGCCATAGATGGATGTATTAGGTAGTAGTTATCTGATAAATAATCTGAGTAAACCGCAATCCCTTCTTGCGAAAAAGACAGCTGAGTTAGTAATAATCCAAAAAATAGATAAATCTTTTTAAAATTCATGTCGACCTTATCGTTTAATGAGAAATGCGCTTTAGCTTATTGGTGTTTATTAATGTATAACGGTCCTATGGCTAAAATTATTATCAATATTTTTCCATAGCGGTCAAATATATAAATTTTTGCGTTAGGTTGGTAATTTAACCTAATAATATTATATAAAATGCTGCCATTCCTGACAGCATTTTATATATTAACTTGGTTTTCTGCTATCTCTTCAGTGAGAAGTGAGCCTTAAACTCTTTCTCTACAGGTTCTCCGTTTACCAATTCACGGTAGGTTACACTAAACCAGTAGTCCGTGGCAGGTAGTGGGGTACCGTTGTAAGTTCCGTCCCATCCTTCACTTTCTTCGGTGGCACTGATCTGTTTGATAAGCTTACCAAAGCGGTCAAAGATGTATACCTTGGCATCCGGCTGGTTCAGTCCGATGATGTTCCAGGTATCATGGTAACCGTCACCGTTAGGGGTAAAGTAATGTGGGTAGTCCACTAAACTTACACCTTCTATGGCAATCTCATCACAGGCATAATCCGTTTTAACATCCCTTACATATACCGTGTGGGTACCCGCAGGTACATCGGTAAACACATTGCTGCTCTGCCACATACCGTCTTCATCAAGTCTGTACTCATACTCTCCGTGGCCTTCAACATATACCGTGATCACCTGGTTGTCGCTGAAGTAGTTGGTTACCTCATAACCGTTTCCTACAGGGCTTGCAGGACCACTCTGGATTACCGTAAAGGCAGCCGAGATATCCGACACACAGTTCAGTGGTGCAGGACCTGTTACCTCTACCGTATAGTCACCCGCCACGCTCGCCTCATAACTTGGTGAGGCAGGGTCATAATCCGTCAGTTCTGTACCGTTTAGGTACCAGATGAAGCTGTAGCCCATATCTGCAGGGATACCACTCTCAAGGGTTACCGTTCTAAGTACATCTCCTGTGGTGTAGTCCACACAGATCGTATCACTTCCGT
>NZ_JBELQB010000012.1:0-135996 GCF_046000485.1 Flavobacterium rhizophilum | reverse complement strand
TATGTCATCTCAAAAGGTATCGCTAAGGAGCGTATCTCCGGACAGGGATATGGTGAGAGCGAACCACTTGTTGACTGTAAAGACAAATGTACCGAAGAGCAACATGCTCAAAACAGACGATCTGAGTTTATTATCGTGAAGAAATAATAAGGACTTAACAAAACCACCTATAATTTTTAAAGCGGCCATTTATTGGCCGCTTTTTTATTATCCCGATGAAGTATTATTCGTAAATTAGTATAACAAAATCAAACGATTATGCTTACAGATAATCAGATAAGAAAAGTAGCTATTGTAGGCTATAACAGAATCCCTTTTGCAAGGCAAAACACAGCTTATGTAAATGCAGGTAACAAAGATATGATGGTAGCGGCTTTAAACGGGCTTATTAAAAAATATAGCCTATCCGGTAAGTTGCTAGGCGAAGTTGCTGGTGGGGCAGTTATCAAACATAGTTGGGAAATTAACCTAATGCGACAATGTGTCCTGTCTACTACACTTGATCCTAAAACCCCTGCATGTGATATTGAACAGGCCTGTAACACAGGGATAGAATCGGCTGTATATATAGCAAACAAAATAGCTTTAGGACAACTGGAATGTGGTATAGCAGGAGGTGTAGATTCTACCAGTAATGTACCATTAGTACTAAATGAACATATCAGGAATATTCTTTTATCTGTGAGGCGAAGTAAATCTTCTTTCGACAAAATAAAAAAACTATTTAGTATAAAACTTAAGGACTTCGCTCCTATCGCTCCAATGAATATAGAACCCGGTACAGGTCTTTCAATGGGCGGGCATACTGAATATACTGCTAAGCACTATAAAATATCCCGTGAGGAACAGGATGCTTTTTCATTATCCAGTCATCAAAAAATGGCTGCTGCAGCCGACAGAGGTTTTTTTGATGATATGATAACTCCCTATAACGGACTCACAATAGACAATAATCTACGAAGGGATACTTCAATAGAAAAACTGGCAAAACTTCGCCCGGCTTTTGATAAAGAAAACGGTAGCCTTACAGCAGGGAACTCTTCTCCCCTAACTGATGGTGCTTCCTGTATTCTATTAGCAAGTGAAGAATGGGCTAAACAAAATAATCTACCTATACTGGCTTATATAACACATGCTGAGATGGCAGCTATTGAGTATGTGCAAAACAAACAAAACCTACTCCTCTCTTCTATTTATGCAGCACCAAGAATGCTGCAAAAAGCAGGTATGAAACTACAGGACTTTGATTTCTATGAAATACATGAGGCTTTTGCAGCACAGGTACTGGCTACCCTAAAAATTTGGGAAAGCCCAGAGCTTACAAAAGAGTTTGGTTTGATTCAAAATTTAGGCGCTATAGACAAAAGCAAGCTTAATGTAAACGGAAGCAGCCTTGCGGCAGGACACCCTTTTGCAGCAACAGGAGGTCGTATACTCGCAACCATGGCAAAGCTACTGCATGAAAAAGGATCAGGTAAAGGGTTTATATCTGTTTGTGCTGCGGGCGGACAGGGAATGACCGTAATACTGGAAAAATAAAAACCGGCATAAAGCCGGTTTCTTTTTTCAATTGTTTTCCACGTAATCCTGTAAAGTTCCCAAAAAGTGAGTCCATCCTCCATTGAAAGAATCTCTTGTAAAATTCTCGTGAGCAGGAAATGTTTCCAGTCCTCTGTGAGTTAATATCAGTTTGGTTTTATTCCCTTCAGGCAAAAGTTCCCATGTTACGTAAGATATACCTTCTCTGTCTTCATATTTCCAGCTATAGGTAATCTTTTTGCCTTCCTCCACCTCTGTTACCTCACAAAGATGTACGTAAACCTCTTTGTCGTCACATGATGCAGCAAACTGAAATTTGAAGCCTACCTTGGCTTCAAAAGATTCAAGGTTAAAATACCATTGTCTCATTTTTTCCATATCGGTAATGGCACTCCATACCCTTTCAACTGAAGCATTATATGTACGCTCCATTACCAATGGTTTAGTTGTTGTTTCCATAATTAATTTATTTTGATTTAGTTTGTTCATCTTCAAGGAAGCTACCTAAAGCATCCAGTTTTTCATTCCAAAACTCCCTGTAGCGATTAGTCCATTCGGATACTTCTTTAAGCTTTTTCAGTTCGGCCCGGCAGTAACGCTCCCTACCCTGCTGCTTAATCACTATCAGTCCGCATTCGGTAAGTATTTTTATATGCTTTGATACGGCAGGACGGCTAATCTCAAAATTATCGGCCACAGCATTAAGGTTAAGCTCGTTTTGGGCTAAAAGATTAATAATTTCCCTTCTTGTAGGATCGGCAATAGCCTGAAATACATCTCTTCTCATTTATGTTGTGTTCGCTTTTATATTCTGTAATTATTTTTTATCAAATCGGTAATCAAAAGCACCTTTACGCAAGTGTACACCATACTCCATCCATGCTTTAAGACAGGCAAGGAAATTAGCCCACCCTTCGGTATTTCCCTTAAGCCATTTTATACCAGCCTCATTATTTTCCATACCCTTTTCGGTAACTGTTACAATTGTAGTTCCATCTTTATAAGGTTTTAAACTCATCTCAACAAGTTGGGTACTTTCACCGTTTTCCCAGTAATAAGAGATATATTCATCCTTTATAACCTTATCTACTTTTACAGGGACATCCGCTTTAATTTCAGGGAAATTCCAAATAAGTTTTTTCCCTTCTTCCATTCTTCCCGAACTCTTGCTTATAAAATAATTAGTCATCTGTTCCGGATTTACTATAGCCTCAAACACTTTGTGTACTGGCTTTAAAATTTGCATTGAGCACTGAATTTCTAATTGAGTTGGTTTCATGTCGTTCGTTTTTTGAATTAAAAATAAGTAACCTTTCGGTTACAAATATAAGAAACCATTTGGTTACACAAAATATTTTAAGAGTTTTTTACATTTGCACAAACTTTTGCTATGCATCATCATTTTTTACTTTATAAGCCATTCGGATACTTAAGTCAGTTTATCTATAACCTTAAACGAAACAAGAAACTTTTGGGAGAATTACATGATTTTCCTGAGGGTACTATGGCTATAGGTCGGCTTGATGAAGACTCCGAAGGCTTACTAATACTTACTACAGATGGCTGGATGAGTGAAGTGGTTAGAAGTAAAAAAGTTGAAAAAGAATACTACGCTCAGGTTGACGGACTGATAACCGATGAAGCTGTAAACCAGTTAGAAAACGGAGTAGAGATTGGCTTTAAAGGAAAAAAATATACTACCCTACCCTGCAAGGCGTTCCGTTTAAATGAAGTTCCAAATTTACCTGAACGCGGTAAAAAAATAAGGGATGAGCGCCACGGGCCAACATCATGGGTTAGTATAACAGTTACCGAGGGCAAGTTCAGGCAGGTAAGAAAAATGACATCGGCTGTTGGTTTTCCTACATTACGACTGGTAAGGGTGCGCATAGGTAAAATAGTACTGGGAGATTTGCAACCGGGCCAAGCTGTAGAGATTGATTCCATAGAAGTATAAGAATTGAACACAAAACCTTACAAATGGCTGTTTTTGTAAGTATTTTAGCAAAACTTTAAAATTATACTGTTCAAATTGTCCTACTTTTAGGGTGATATAATGAAGCAACAGTACAAAAAATATATACGAAAGGGTATAAAGGTTATACTTTGGATAATAGGCTCATTAATAGGGCTATTTCTTCTCATTGTCCTACTTATACAAATCCCCTATTTCCAAAACATAATTAAGGACAAAGCAGTTACCTATCTTGAAAAGAAAATAGGTACCGATGTAGATGTAAACAAAATAGAAATAGGGCTTCCAAAAAAAATAATACTGGAAGGTGTTTACTTTGAAGACCAGCAAGGCGATACGCTGTTAGCAGGTGAAAAGCTTTCAGTTGATGTAAGTCTGTTCAAACTGCTTAAAAATGAACTCGAGATTAACTCGGTAAACCTTGAGGGAATAGTTGCCAATGTTAGCAGGGATAAGGATTCTGTTTTTAATTTTGATTACATAATTGATGCTTTTGCAACAAACGAGCCAAAAGACACTACTGCAGCACCAATGAAAATATCGGTTAAAGATATAAAGCTGGACAGGATTAGGGTAACCTTTAAGGACGAAATTTCTAAAAATGATATTAGCGCCAACATGACTCATTTTGATACCAAATTCAGGAAATTTGATTTGGATGAAATGGATTTTGATATCCCTGAAATTAACCTTGACGGACTTAAATTAACCTTAATACAAGGCAATATAGAAAAGGTTTTAAATGACACTCAAAACGCTATTAATAAAAACATTGAATATCCTAACCTAAAGCTTACCTTAAAGAATATTAACATTGCTAATATAGATGTTAAATATCAAAATAACGACAATAAACTTGACACAAAACTTACACTTGATAACCTAATCACTAATGTAAATGATTTTGATTTAGACGAGCAGAATATTGATTTGGATAACCTTGAGATAAACGGTTTAAGAGGTGAACTAGTTTTGGGCAAAACAATACAAAAGACCGCTGCGGAAAACGAAACAACCTCATCAAACGACTGGAAATTCAGGCTTAATGAAACAGCTATTACAGATGTAAACTTCCGTTTTGATGACAATAATTCGGCTCCGGTAGCAAAAGGCATTGACTACAAACATCTTGATATTAGTAATTTTAATCTGGAAGCTAAGAATCTTTCCTATTCTACCGATAGTATTATAGGAAATATACAGTCGTTTACCGTTAAGGATAAAAGCGGAGTAAACGTTGAAAAACTTACCACTAATTTCATCTATACCAATAAAGGTGCAAGTTTAACCGGCTTATACTTAAAAACCCCACAAACAGAAGTAAAGGATAAAATCATTGTGAGTTATCCTTCCCTTGAATCTCTTAATGATAACATAGGGCAAATGGCTGTGGATGCCGATATTAAAGGCAGCCACATCGGCTTTAAGGATATATTGCTGTTTGTCCCTACTCTAGCTGATACCAATCCGTTTAAAAGTGACCCTAACGGAGTTATGTACATTAACAGTAAGGTTAATGGCAGGGTGAATAATCTGTCTATCCCTAACCTTGAAATAAGAGGTGTAGGCAGTACTGTTATCGTCGCCAGTGGAAAAATAACGGGACTACCCGATATTGAAAAGGCTTATTTTGATATGGATGTAAGGGAGTTTACCTCAACAGCCGATGATATTGCCCTTTTCCTTCCGGAAGGTACTTTACCCAGTAACATACAACTCCCTAAAGAGCTTACTGCAAAAGCCAGGTTTAAAGGAACCCTTGAAAATTTTGATGCCGACTTTAACCTAAACAGTAGTTATGGCAAAGCCAATGTAAAAGCTGTATTTGACAGGCGAAATAAAGATGCAGAAGTTTATGATGCCGATGCCGAGCTTACCGATTTTGATTTAGGAAGGCTGTTAAAAAATGATTCTATCGGGAAATTAAGTCTTAAAGCTACAGTTAAAGGTAAAGGGCTTAATATGCAAACAGCCAATGCAAAAGTAGATGCTAATATAATAGCTGCAGAATATAACAGCTACCTGTATAAAGATCTTAAGGTAAAAGGTACTGTTAACCATGGTAAGTTTGATGCTACCGCAACTATGAAAGATCCTAACCTTGATTTTGACATTGTGGCTAATGGTGGTTTTGATGGTAATTATCCCAACGGAACAATTAAAATTAATGCCGACCTGATAGATCTCGATAAGCTTAACCTCCATGCGGGGCCTTTAAAAATGCGTGGTAGTTTGGATGCCTATATAACTGACTCCAATCCTGCCAACCTAAACGGTAAGGTAAACCTGTATGATTTTATAGTAGTAACACCAAGAGAAGAGATTATACTTGATTCGGTTAAACTGTTTGCAGTATCATCACCGGAGAAAGATTCAATAAGGCTTAGCTCTCAAATTATTGATGCATCTATAGTAGGGAAATATAACCCTGCAGAACTCGCAAATGCAATAACAAATACTATCTCGAAGTATTATGATATAAACTCGGGAGAACATAAAAAAGTAAGTGAAGAACAAAACTTTGATTTAAAGCTTAGGATTGACAACGACCCTATTATCACAAAACTTATTCCTGAAATAACCCGTATTGAGCCTGTAGAACTAACCGCTTCTTACAGGAGTGGCATAGACAGCCTTAGTATTAAAGGTTCTATTCCGCGTTTAGTTTATGGTTCCAATACCATTTCGGGTGGTACTATAGACATTTCTACACAAAAAGATAGCCTCACCTACAATATAGTAATAGATGAAGTACAAAATGAACAGTTTATAGTACCTCATACAAGCATTACAGGTAGGTTAAAAAACGACACCTTAACCTATCATCTGCAGGTTCTGGATAATAAGGACGAAGAACATTATTTGGTATCGGGTGAAGTAAGATCTAAAGGTGATAATACCGAAATCTCCCTTTACCCCGAAGGCTTGAGGCTTAACTACAATTTATGGGATGTAAACCCTGATAATGTAATACGCTTTGGTAAAAATGGTATTTATGCCAACCTGTGTGAAATAAGCAACGAGAACAGTACTATAAAACTACAATCTAAAGAAGACGTGCCTAATGCTCCGTTAAATGTTAAACTGGACAATTTTAAAATTGAAACCATTACAAACATGATACAAAAAGAAGAGCTAAAACTAAGTGGTACTCTTAATGGTGAAGCCGAACTGCGTGATATTACTACTAACCCGGTATTTATTTCAAACCTTAGTGTTGAAAACTTTGCCATAAGTAAGGATACCGTAGGAGATATAAAAATCAAGGTAGACAATACGGTTTCTAACGTTTATAATGCCGATGTAAACATTACAGGTAACGGTAACGAAGTAAACCTAAACGGAACTTATACCTCAACTTCTAAGTCGTTTGACCTTAACTTGAATATGGAAAAACTGAACATGACCAGTGTACAGGCTTTTACCTTCGGGGCACTTAAAGAAGGTAATGGTTATCTGTCGGGTGATTTTAAGGTTACAGGGACTATCGCAAAACCTATTGTAAACGGGACATTAGATTTTAATGATGTAGGTTTCAGGGTTACACAACTTAACTCCTACTTCAATTCAATAAACGATAATATCACGATAAATGATAATGCCATTACATTTAACGACTTTAGTATTGAAGATGAGGATAAAAACCTGATGATACTTAACGGTAAGATAACCACTACTGATTATACCGATTACAATTTCGGGATGACAGTGGATGCCGAAAACTTTAAGGCGGTTAACTCTACCGAAAAGGATAACGACTTTTATTACGGTACACTATACTTTGATACTCACCTCAACATTAAGGGTACTTTAGAAACCCCTGTAATAGACGGTAGCATAAATATAGATGAGAATACTGATTTTACGGTAGTACTCCCACAGTCAGATCCCGGTATTGCTGATAGAGAGGGAGTTGTGGAATTTGTAGATGAAGACAATGTAGCTTTAGAACAACGCCTTAAGATTGAAGAGACCGTAAACCAAAGCGATGTATTAGGCATGGATGTATCGGTAGCGATACAGGTAAACAAAGAGGCCGAACTTAACCTGATAATAGATAAAGGAAATGGGGATTACCTGGAACTAATGGGCGATGCCAAACTAAACGGCGGTATAGACCCTTCCGGTAAAACAACTCTTACAGGACGTTATGAGTTTAATGACGGAGCTTACAGGATGTCGTTCAACTTCCTGAAAAGGAAGTTTGATATTCAAAAAAACAGTTATATTTTATGGACTGGCGAACCTACCGAAGCTACTATTGACATTACTGCTATTTATGAAGTGGAAGCTGCCCCTATTGACCTGTTAGGCGATGAACTGGCAACGGCCTCCTCCTCTATCAGGAATACCTATAAACAAAAGATACCTTTTCAAACAGTACTTAAAATGGAGGGCGAACTCCTTAAACCTGAAATATCTTTTGATATTATATTACCTGATGGCAATTATGGTGTTTCATCTGACATTATCAATAATACAAAAACAAAGCTGGCACAGTTACGTCAGCAATCTTCTGAACTCAATAAACAGGTATTTGCCCTGTTGCTTTTAAACCATTTTATCAATGAGAATCCGTTTTCAAGTGAAGCAGGTACAAGTACCGAAGCTATTGCAAGACAAAGTGTGAGCAAACTGCTTTCCCAACAGCTTAATAATATTGCCGGAGACCTTATAAACGGATTTGAACTTAATTTCGACTTGGAATCAACCGAAGATTATACTACAGGACAACGTGAAAACAGAACCGATCTTAATGTTGGTGTTTCTAAAGAGCTTTTAAACGACAGACTTAAAGTAACCGTAGGGAGTAGCTTTGGTTTGGAGGGACCTCAACAGGCTAATGAAGAAACTACTAATATTGCCGGAGATGTATCGTTAGACTATCAGCTTACTAAAGATGGCCGTTACATGGTTAGAGCTTACAGGAAAGACGAATATCAGGTAGCCGTACAGGGACAGGTAGTCGAAACCGGTGTTGCATTTATTATCACCATGGATTACAATAAATTCAGGGAATTGTTCCACAGGACAGAGGAAGAAAAAGAAATAAGACGCAGGGAAAAAGAATTGAGGGAACGCCAAAAACAGGAAGAAAAAGAACAGGAAGAACGTGAAAAACGCGAAGCCAGAGATAAAAGAGCTGTCAAAAAGGAGAATAATGAGTAAAACATCAAAATATATAATCTTTATTTTTCTATTGCTTATCATTTATAGCTGTAGTAATACCCGTTACCTGCAGGACGGGGAAATGCTGTATACAGGAGCCGAGGTTAAAGTGGAAGACACTACTATGTCCAGGCGTGAACGTAAAGACCTCGAGGCACAAATGGAAGAACTGGCAAGGCCAAAGCCAAACAGGTCGTTTTTGGGACTTAAAATAAAACTATACCTATACAACATAGCCGGAGAACCTAAAAAGGATAAAGGCTTTAGATATTGGCTACGTAACAAAGTAGGTGAACCTCCGGTATTGTTCGGTCAGGTAGATATGGACTACAATGCCGATGTATTACAAAGCCATGCCGAAAATAATGGTTACTTTAAGGCAAGGACATCAGCCGACTCTACCTCATCAGGAAATAAAAAAGCTAAGGCTATTTATACTATAAAACCAAAATGGCAATATAAAATACGTAACGTAGAGTTCCCTAAAGATTCGGCGTCTACACAACTGGACAGCGCTGTAGCAAGAACCAAACGCAGAACCCGACTTAGAAAAGGCCGCCCTTATGACCTTGATGTTATTAAAGACGAGCGGGACCGTATAGATCAACGCCTTAAACAAAAGGGATATTACTTTTTTAACCCTGATTATATACTGGTAAAGGCCGATAGTACCGTGGGCGACCATCAGGTAGATATGAAAGTAATAGTAAAAAAGGAAACTCCTGAAAAAGCCCAAAGGCAGTATACTATAAATAATATATACATTTATCCAAACTATTCCCTTAACGATAGCAGGGATACTATTAGGGTAAAAACAAGTCTTACCGACTCTATACAGCAATATAAGGACTTTACCATAATAGATCCGAATAACACTTTTAAACCTCTTATATACGACCGTACACTTTACTTCCACAAAGGAGATCTATATAACAGGAATGACCATAACCTTTCACTTAGCAGGTTAATAAGTTTGGGCATATTCAGGTTTGTAAAAAATGAATTTAAGGTAAACGATTCCTTACAAAACACTCTTGATGCCTATTACTACCTTACCCCTATGCCTAAAAAGTCGATTAGAACAGAGCTCTCGGCAAAAACCAATTCGGCTAACTATAACGGTTCTGAATTAACTGTTAACTGGAGTAACCGTAATACATTTAAGGGAGCCGAGCTTTTGAGTATTTCTGCCTTTGGCGGACTGGAAGTACAAATGGGCGGACAGAACAAAGGGTATAACGTATACCGTGTAGGTGGAGAAACAAGTTTGGTCTGGCCACGATTTATCACTCCGTTTCCGGTACATTCTCCTGGTGCCTTTGTACCTAAAACAAGAGCCTTGATAAACTATGAATACCAAAAAAGGATTCATTTGTACGCCTTAAACTCATTCAGGTCACAGTTTAGTTACTTATGGAAGGAAGATGCCACAAAAGAACATCAGCTTAATGTGTTTGATATAAACTATGTTAGTCCGAATAACGTTACTAATGAATATCAGCAACAGGCTGACTCTATCCCCTCGCTGCAAAGAGTAATAGATAAACAGCTTATCATTGCTCCTTCCTACTCCTACACTTTTACCAATACCAACCGCAGATATAAAAAACATACCATATATTACAAAGGCTCTGTAGAAGTAGCAGGTACGTTAACCGGTTTGGTAACAGGTGCAAATGTAAAAAAGGGAGATACAATCAGTATACTGGGAGTACCATTTAGCCAATACACCAAAACCGAACACGAGTTTAGGTATTATATGCGTTTGGGTAGGGATTCAAAACTTGCTGCCCGTGTTATTGCAGGTGTAGGTGTCCCTTATGGTAACTCTACAGAATTGCCTTATATACGTCAGTTTTTCTCGGGAGGTACAAATAGTTTAAGGGCATTCAGGGCACGATCTGTAGGTCCCGGGGTATATTATGCTAAAGATCAGAACGGTCAGCCCCTTGAAGGTACTTTCCTACCCGATCAATCGGGTGATATAAAACTGGAACTAAATCTGGAATACAGGGCTAAGCTATACAGTATTATTCACGGAGCCGTATTTGTAGATGCCGGTAATGTATGGCTTTGGAACAAAAAAGATGATAAACCCGGCGGAGAGTTCACTTCCAGTTTTATGGATCAGCTTGCAGTAGGTACCGGTTTGGGTTTAAGGCTCGATCTTGATTTTCTTGTACTTCGTTTGGATGGCGCCTTCCCTATAAGAAACCTTAATTACAATACTAACAGGTACGAATGGGTTATAGACGATGTAAAAATGGGCAGTAAAACCTGGCGTAAAGATAACCTTGTATTTAATCTTGCTATTGGCTATCCTTTCTAGTTTTATATATTTGTATATTAACCAACTATATGAAATACGATTTATTCTTTATGTTCACTCTGTTTATTACCGGTCAGGAACAACCTGATGACCGTATCCTCTTGGGTATAGATCATGCCAAACAAGAGTTACAGGAGGCTTTAAACGATAACAATCATAATGTAGTTAATGGTAAAAATATTATAATTAAAGACTCTATAACTGCGATAGGTGTTGCAGAGCCAATACTTTTTGGCTTATACACAAAAGAAAATATTATAAAGCAACACCCTTACGAAATACACCATATTGATAATTATTGGGTAATAAACGGCACTCTTCAAACAGGATTTAGAGGAGGTACTTTTCTATGTATAATAGATGACAGAACAGGAAAAATTTTAAGAATAACCCACGGGAAATAATGAAAGGATTTTTACTTTACTTCATACTATTTACTACTTTTTGCTTTTCTCAGGAAGCAGAACATTATAAAACAAAAGAGTTTGATGTTGCTATTTTCCCGGAAACTTACAAAGAGTTACTTCCTGAAAAAAGGTTTACCCCTACTCATGAGAATATAATAGAAGCCGAATTGGCGTTACATACAAAACTGGAAAAACTAAACTATCTGTTAACACATCAGTCAGACTCTCCTGTAATACATAAAAACCTAAACAAATATCTTAGGCAGTACTTCGGTTATATAGACGAAAATGGTAATCGTATATTAATCATCAACTGCTTTTGGAAGAACATAGATAAAATGGCCAAAAAGTTATGGCTTAAAGACAGGATAACAGTAGCTGACGGAGGAAGTTTTTACTGGAATGTAAAGTATAACCTTGATACAGGAGAACTATTTGACCTTGAAGTTAACGGAAATGCATAATATAAAATATAAACACAAATGGATAATATTATTACTTACACTAAAAAAGCCCCTGTAGCTAAAACTGTTTTCGGATATGCGTTAGTGCTTTTAGGACTTGTACTTTTTGTTACCGGAGATATTATTATGGGAGTGATTATGATAGTATTAGGTGTAGGCCTTACTACTAAAGAAGGCTCTGAAATAAACCTTACATCAAAACAATACAGAACAATAAGGTCTGTTTTTGGAATAACCATTGGCAACTGGAAATCTATACCGGCCTTTGAATATGTTTCGGTATTCAGAACTAAGGAAAATCAAACTGTACGTGTGGTAACTGCAGAAGCTACTACTTCATCAGAAGTAATACTACTTAATTTATTTTATAACAGAAACAAGCATATCACTTTTTATAAAACAAACAATAAAGAGGATGCTTTTAAAGTGGCAGAACATTTTAAACTTGCTTTAGACATCGATATACTCGACGCAACAGAAAGTGAAAAAAAATGGCTATAATTCACATGCATCCCTTTATTCATAGATAAATAGAAAGAATGGATAAGATACATTTTCTTTGTGATTAAAATATATGATATACAAATAATTAAAAAGGGAATATCTCAAAAATACTAATGATTACGCTTTGTCATTTTGACGATAGGAAAAATCTCTTCTAAAAATAGTTTGAGATTCTTCATTTCACTGCGTTACATTCAGAATGACATTTTTGAGATACTCCCTTTATTTGTTGCTGTTACTATCTAATTAACAGCCTTTTTTCGTTTATTAGGCCTTATAATCATACGTAATGATTGGTCTTGGGAGAAATAGGCAATCATCCAGTTCCATGCCGTGGCAAACCTGTTACGGTAGCCTATAAGCGACATAAGATGAATAAACAGCCACATTAACCATGCTATAAAGCCCTTAAAGTGCATAACAGGTTTAGGTAAATCTACAACAGCTTTGTTTTTACCAATAATAGCCATAGATCCCTTATCATTGTATTTAAAAGGTTTTAATGCTTCTCCTTTTAATTCCCTTTTAAAGTTTTCTGCAAGGTGTACCCCCTGCTGTATGGCTGTTTGTGCTAATTGCGGGTGCCCATCTGGGAAAGCTTTATCAACATTAAGCATTATACAGGTATCTCCTAAAGCATATACATTTTCGGTACCCTGTACTTTATTATGTCCGTCTACTAACATTCTTCTGCCTCTACCATAACATTCCTGCGGAAGCCCTTCGAATACCATTGCCGATACACCCGCCGCCCAAATAAGATTTTTGGTAGTTATGGTTTGTCCGTCAGCAAAGTGCACTACATCATCAACATAATCAGTAACACGGGTATTCAGTTTAACAATAACCCCTAGTTTGGTAAGAGCGTCAAGCGTATCCTGTTGTGAAGCCTTACTCATAGGCCCTAACAAGTTAGGTCCGCCATCAACAAGATAGATATTACTTACTGTTGTAGAGAGTTCTGGGTATTCCTTACGTAAAATACCATTACGCATTTCGGCAAACATACCCGATACCTCTACACCTGTTGGTCCGCCACCGGCTACAACAATAGTAAGGTATTTGCGGCGTTCCTTACTGTTTTTGCAAATGGCAGCCTTTTCCATGCGCTGTAGTAATTTATTACGCATTTCAATGGCATCATTAAGCGTTTTCATCGGAATAGCATTTTTCTGTACGTTTTCCATTCCGAAATAGTTACTCTCTGCTCCTGTAGCAAAAACAAGCTTATCATATTCCAGTTCGCCGTTGCTTAGTATTACTTTATTCTCGGCAAGGTTAACCGACTGGAACTCGGCAAGACGAAACCGTATGTTTTTCTTTTTTCTGAAAAGTTTCCTGAACGGATAACTTATACTCGAAGGTTCTAAATAAGCCGTAGCTACCTGATATATAAGTGGTGGGAAAAAATTATAGTTATTCTTATCTACCAGTGTTACCTTAAAGTTCTCATTCCCGGCGAGTTTATCGGCTAAATTAATACCTGCAAAACCTCCGCCAATAATTACAATTCTCATAGATGCTATTTTTTGTGATAGTACATGCTTTATATAAGTTTTTACTTACTTATATAAGTACTATAAATTTACTGCTTAAAAAATTAGTAACAATACGTAATTGCCTTAAATTGTAAGATTTATGAAAACTTTGGGTTTTTAAAGTGTAGGTTAAAATTTACACTTAAAAAGTGTTTTTTAATTATCTAAGTTCCTTATAAGAATGTTAATATTATAGCATTTAAAAAACAGGCTTAATAACTTAGTCACACAACAAACACACCTAACCATGATTGCATATTCTAAAAGAAAACTCATGAAACCTATTATAAAAGTTATAAAGGATACATTTGCCGGCTTTATGCAGGATAAAGGGCTAAAACTTAGTGCCTCGCTATCCTATTATACGGTTTTTTCGTTAGCTCCGCTACTTTTACTTATAATATCATTAACCGGACTGTTTTTTGGTAAGGAAGCTGTAGAAGGTAAAGTTTTTGCTGAAATTAACGGACTCATAGGCAGTGAAGCAGCTTCACAGATACAAAACATCATTCAGAATCTTGAATTATCCGGTAAAACCAATATATCTATGATTGTGGGAGCTGTTACCCTTATTATAGGTGCCACAACGGTGTTTAATGAAATACAGGACTCCATCAATATGATATGGAAACTAAAAGCAAAACCTAAAAAAGGATGGCTAAAACTTATTAAAAACCGATTACTTTCAGGTTCAGTAATTATAGGGCTTGGATTCCTGTTAATAGTATCATTACTGGTTAACGGTGTGTTACTGGCATTAAGTGATACTATAAGAGCTTACTTCCCGCAAATAGCCGTTATATTAGTTAACGGCGCCGATATACTTATCAACTTCGGGGTAATAACCGTTCTATTCGGAGTAATATTCAAAGTACTTCCCGATGCTCAAATTTCATGGAAAGATGTAAGAGTTGGTGCATTTTTTACCGCCTGCCTTTTCATGCTGGGGCGTTATCTCATAGGTTTATACATTGAAACTACAGCAGCCGGATCTCCTTATGGAGCAGCCGGATCCATAATAGTGATATTGTTGTGGGTATATTTCTCGGCAGCTATATTATATATGGGAGCCGAATTTACCAAGGCATATTCAGAGCATATAGGTTCAGACATTAAGCCTGCGGATTATGCCGTATATATAGAGGAAAAAGAAACCGAAAAGGAAGTGAAAGTGCTCCCCATAACAGCTCTCCGTAGTATGGAGAGCAAATACAGGCAATAAAATAAAAAAGCAGTGTAATTACACTGCTTTTTGCATTATATAGTCTTCCATAAGATAACCGTTACCTATATCAATATCTTCCTGTCCTGCCTTAACAAAGCCTATTTTTTCATAAAAACCTATAGCAGAATTATATCTGTTTACGTTTAATGATACAACAGTATTATTATTATCTGTAGCAATTTGTGATATCTTATCAATAAGGGCTCGCCCGGCTCCTTTACCCTGTGTTTGGGGCAGTACATATATTTTATGCACTTTTGTTATAGGCTTATTATCATAATTTAGCTCATAAGAGGCAAAGCCTAAATAACCGCTATCATCTCTTACAAGTAAAAACTCATGACCTTTTTTTTCAATTTGCTCATTATAAGCATCTTGACTATACATCATTTCAAACATATAGGTTATTTGGTCCTGAGTAAGAATATTTTTATATGTTTGTGGCCAAACTTTTTCGGCCAATGTGTGAACTAAATTATAGTCACCAAAGCCGGCTTTTACAATTTCCATATTAAGTGCAATTTATTTAAAACCCCTATAAATAAAGGGTTTTTCACGGTAGCATAAAGGTATAAAAAATTATTGGCACAGTAATTGGTTATTTATAATCAAACAACAAAAAATTAATTTTTTGGGCAAATAAATACTTTGAGACTATGAAAACGAGAATATTACATATAGCCCTTTTTGTTTTACTTTCTGTAAATCAAATTTTCGCTCAGGACGTTACCACCGTCAGGGCTAACAGTACCGATATAAGCGATAACTTAGACCTTAGGGCGGTTGCCTCTATTTTTGGAGAATCGGCCGATCTTGAAGACTTTGAAAGAAGAATTAACGATCCTGATGCCAGAATATCTAACCTTGACCTTAATGGTGACAACTATGTAGACTACCTTAGGGTGGTTGAAGCAACACAAAGCAATACACACTTAATTATACTGCAGGCCGTACTGGGCATAGATACTTATCAGGATATTGCCACTATTGAAGTGGAAAGAAGCGGAAATAACGTACAGGTACAGGTAGTGGGTGATGTTTACATGTATGGTTCTAACTATATATATGAACCTGTATATGTTTCAAGACCGGTAATATTTGATGTATTTTGGGCAGTATCATACCGTCCGTACTATTCGCCATGGTATTGGGGTTATTACCCTACTTACTATAGCTACTGGGCTCCGTGTCCTGTGTACAGATACAGAAACAATATTCACGTACACATTAACGTAAACAATACTTACAACTATGTAAGTACAAGAAGAAGCTCAAGAGCGGTAGCTATGTATAACACAAGGAGAAGTAACGCTTATGAGAGACAGCATCCTAACCGTTCATTTACAAGCAGAACAAATGCTACTAACAGATATGCGCTGGAACAAACAAGGGAAAGCTCACGAGTACAACGTTCAGCTTCAACATCAGCAAGAAATTCTTACTCTAACCCATCCCGCGTATCTCAGGACAGTAATTATAACAGAGGAAGAAGCTTAAACTCCGCAAGGACAGATAATAACGGAAATGTAAGGGTAACAACACCTTCAAGAGGTTCGGCAATTACTTCACCTTCTACCAGAGGTAACGATAATACAAGAACCACTACTGCCCCATCAAGAACAAACGGTAACAGTAATACTGTAAGGTCTACACCTTCATCATCTTCAACAAGAAGTTTTGATGCTACCCCTTCGAGAAATAACTCACAATCTGTAAGGAGAAGTTCGCCTTCAAGCAATAACAGTTCTTCTACAATAAGAAGTTCATCGCCTTCAAGGAGCAGTTCTCCGGCAGTAAGATCGAGTTCACCCTCAAGGTCTAGTAGCCCGTCAATAAGAAGTTCTTCTCCTTCAAGAAGCAGTAGCCCTGCAGTAAGGTCGAGCTCACCTTCAAGGAGCAGTTCTCCGGCGAGAACATCATCTCCTTCAAGATCTACAGACTCAAGAAATTCAAGAGGTTAATTATTTACTATAATTCTATCATGTAAAACACTGTTGTATCCATCACAACAGTGTTTTTTTATTGTACACGCTTGGTTCGTATTGCTTCTACCCATTCATTCCTCCCGCAAACCGAACAAATAGCTGTTGTAGGTTGCAGCTCCTGTGTGTTGGCACAAAATGTACAGGCATATATCCCTGATTTTGGTATGGTTGTACTTTTCAAATCAAATAACTGAGGGCGTATGGGTAAACCGTACTTAATATTATCTTCTTCATAAAAGTAAACACTAATCGCTCCATTTGTTTCTATATAAGCATTTTTAACCTGCCCCAAGTGCTCTATTGACTTTAACCTGAGCTCGGCAAAAAACTCATCTTTGGCAATATCTTCCCTTTCAAAGTTATTTATAGAAAACTGTCCGTCTTCCACAAAACACAGCACCTTACCTTCCATAAAAATTTCAAACTTTTTACTCTTACCCAGCAATACAGTTATAACACGATACATAACGAGTATACAAACAAAAACAGTTATAGCAGGTATAATACCCACATCATTATAAAACATAGGGTCACCGGCAGCACTTCCAAGCGAAATAATTATTACCACCTCAAAAACCGAAAGTTGCTTTACCCCTCTCTTTCCGGTAAGCTTTAGGGTTAGTAAAACCATAATGAACATTACAACCGTTCTAAACACAACCTCAAGTAAAAAAGAGACAGGCAAATCATTAAAAAATATTCTGTCCCATTCAAAAACAGTATTCATTTTCAGTATTTTAAATTGAATCATCCTAAAATTACTACTAATATTTTCTTACTTAACAAACATTAGCACAACTTTAGTACAGCCTTAAAACAAGGACCGTTTTTGATGGCGTAATTTTATACTACTAAAATAATTTACTAACCATCAAAAGATAAAAAATCATGGAAAAGAGAGTAGCCATACTGGCAACTAACGGATTTGAAGAAAGCGAATTACAATCACCAAAAGAATATTTGGAGCAACAGGGCTGGACAGCTGAGATTGTTAGCCCTGAGAGTGGCACCATTAAATCATGGACAAACGGTAATTGGGGGAAAGACTTCAAGGTAGACCGCACTGTAAGCGAAGCTTCGGCGTCAGATTATCATGCACTGGTATTACCGGGAGGTGTTATTAATCCTGATTTACTAAGAAGAGATAAAAAAGCGGTACAGCTTATAAAAGATTTCTTTGAGCAGAAAAAACCTGTAGCTGCAATTTGCCACGGTCCGCAAATGCTTATTGAGGCCGATGTAGTAGACGGAAGGAAAATAACATCATTCTCATCGGTAAAAACCGACCTTATTAATGCAGGAGCAGAATGGGTGGATGAAGAAGTGGTTGTGGATAACGGACTGGTAACAAGCCGTACCCCTAACGACCTACCGGCTTTTAATAAAAAAATGGTAGAGGAAATTAAAGAAGGTAAACACGAGTTACAAAGAGCATAAATTAAGGTTAATACTTTAATTCACCGAAAGCTTTTAGAAATTGTTTCTAAAAGCTTTCTTTTTTATATTTACTTATAAACTAATTATACCATGAAAACCATTTATCTTTTTATAGCACTTTGTATGACAACCTTTTCACAAGCACAGCTTAAACCTGTATCGTATAACGACGGAAACCAAAAACTTAACGGTTTTTCGGCTGTACCCTCTAAACCGAATAACAATAATCCCGGCATACTAATATTACCAGCCTGGAAAGGTATAAACAACCACTCTAAAGAAGTAGCCCAAAAACTATCTGGTATGGGATACTATGCCTTTGTTGCCGATATTTATGGTGAAGGCAACTACCCTACCAATACTAACGAAGCCGCACAACAGTCGGGGCACTATAAAACCAATTATAAAGAGTATCAAAAAAGAATAACACTGGCACTGGAACAGCTTATTAAATCAGGTGCTGATGCTAATAATATTGTTGTTATAGGCTATTGTTTTGGAGGGACAGGTGCACTTGAGGCTGCCAGAGGAAATCTTAATGTAAAGGGAGTTGTTTCTTTCCACGGTGGGCTTGGTAAAGATGCTTCGAGAGAAAACAGCAACATCACAGCAAAAGTATTGGTATTACATGGGGCAGATGATCCATACGTTTCTCAAAGCGACATACAGTCATTCCAACAGGAAATGAATGGCAGTAATGCCGACTGGCAAATGGTATACTATAGTGGTGCCGTACATGCTTTTACCGAAAAAGAAGCCGGAAACGATAACTCAAAGGGTGCTGCATATAATGAAAAGGCGGATAAAAGAAGCTGGGAACATTTCTTGCTTTTCCTGAAAGAAGTACTTAAATAGTATTTTGCTTATAAACATACAGTCAATACATTTAAGAGCCAAACTTAAAGTTTGGCTTTTTTGTTTTTTATTGTATTTTTTTTATAGTTTTAACACCCAAACAAACAACTTATGATGAATTATGTCAAACCATGATTTAAGAGACGATAGAGAGTGTGCCAACTGCGGTCATGAAGTTGAGATTGCTTATTGCTCTAAATGCGGACAAAAAAATATTGAAACACGACAATCTTTTTGGCATTTAGTTACACATTTCGCCGAAGATTTTACCCATTATGATGGTGCTTTTTGGACAACCATTAAGTATCTACTATTTAAACCGGCAAAACTCACTAAAGAATACCTTATGGGGCACAGACAAAAATATGTTGCTCCGGTTAAATTATATATTTTTATAAGCTTTATAACTTTCTTTTTACCGAGCCTTTATCCCGAAAGCAGTCAATCAGAAGAAGAAACTACATCAGATGTTCATGAAAATGTAGTTTCAATTCACAATGAAGTCAATATTGAGGAAAAAATTAATACTAAGCAAAATGTATGGCTGGATAAATTCAGTACTGAAAAAGGAGGTATTGAGAACCCCATGACCTATAGTTCTGTTAAAGAAATGGATTCTATTGAAAGTATAAAGCCAAAAGAGTTAAGATTAAATAAGCTTGAGCGTTCACTAGGAAAAAGAATTATTAAGTTATATAGTCACAACACTCCTGAACAAGTAGAAGAAAAGTTTAAGGAATCTTTTTCCCATAATTTTCCAAAAGCTTTATTTGTATACCTTCCCATTTTTGCATTTTGGTTATGGCTTTTTCATGGTAAAAAAAGATGGTACTTTTTTGATCATGGCATTTTCACCTTACATTATTTTTCTTTTTTACTATTACTTATATTGATTACAGATACACTTGGTCATTTTATAAATTATGTTAGCAATACTACTAACTCGGTATCAAGTGTAATTTTTTCAATTTTGTTTGCATTTTGGTCTGTTTATTATTTATATAGGTCACATCGCAAAATGTACCATGAAAAGTGGTTCATAAATATTATAAAATGTACATTAATGCTTATTATAAACTCAATAGCAGTTATATTTTTAATATTTTTATTTATGCTAATCTCATTCTACAACCTGCATTAAATTCCTATCTTTAAGCTCTTAATAAACCAAAATATATTTATGAATAAATTATTGCTGCTTTCGTTGTCCTGCCTTGCAATATCGTGCGGGTCGACAAACACAAAAAATAAAGATTATGTATCCAAATACATGAATACCATTACGGCAGATGATTTAAAAACACATCTTTACATTGTAGCATCAGACGAGATGCAGGGCCGTAATACCGGAGAAGAAGGACAAAAAAAAGCAGGTAAATACCTTATTAGTCAGTATAAGGCCAACGGGATATCGTACCCTAAAGCAGCAGAAGGCTGGTACCAAACCGTACCGTCTGAGTTTATGAGAAGGCCTTTTAGCCCTAAACTTAATGATTCAGAAAACATTTGGGCATTTATTGAAGGTAGCGAAAAGCCTGAAGAAGTGCTTATTATCTCTGCTCACTACGACCACGTAGGTATGAAAAACGGAGAGATATACAATGGTGCTGATGATGACGGATCGGGTACTGTAGCCCTGCTAGAAATAGCTCAGGCATTTATGAAAGCTAAAAAAGACGGTCACGGACCAAAACGTTCTATCCTATTCCTTCATGTTACAGGTGAAGAGCACGGGCTTCACGGTTCACGTTACTATTCTGAACATCCGCTATTTCCTATTGCTAATACTATAACCGACCTTAATATTGATATGATAGGGCGTAGGGATGATGACCATAAAGATGATGGTAATTATGTGTACGTTATCGGATCTGACAGATTAAGTACCGACCTGCATAATATAAACGAAGAAGCAAACAAAAAATACGTTAACCTGGAACTGGATTATAGGTATAATGAGCGTAATGACCCTAATCAGTTTTATTACAGGTCAGATCACTACAACTTCGCCAAAAAAGGAATCCCTATTATATTTTACTTTAACGGTGTACATGCTGATTACCATCAGCCAACCGATACGCCCGATAAAATTGAATACGACCTACTGGCAAAAAGAGCTCAGCTAGCTTTTGTTACAGCCTGGGAACTTGCAAACAGGGATGAAAGACCTGTTGTAGATAAAGACGGTAAATAACCCAAAACGACATAAATAAAAAACTCCGGTAAAATACCGGAGTTTTTTATTTTTTATTCTTTTTTTCTTTTCTTGAAAAACTATTACTCACAAAGAGTATAACGTTCTCCTTGTTCTTTTTCTTCTTCTTTAAAATATCCCAATTAATAATCACCCCCACTACACATATAGCCATAAGGGTAACTAAAAGAGAGATATAAATTACATCGTTTAAACTGTCTATACTACCTAATTGTATACTAAAAAAGTATAGTGATACAAAAAACATAATAACAGACAGCAGCAGTGAAAACAGCTTCATTTTCTTTTTCTTTTTTTGCCAGCAGTAAAATGTAGAGAATAACCAATACGGCTTTGAGGGGAAAAGTATATTTTCATTTTCAATCCCTCAAAATACCTGAGTTTATCCGTCTACATGTTAACATACTTATATCGGGCAAAATTAGAAATTATTATGTGTTATTAACTTTTTTTTAGGTTAATTTTCTCACTTTAACAGTTCTTGAAAATTTTAAAGTTCGGTAACCTTTGTCTTATAAAAGTTAACGTAAAAAAAGTTATCGGGATTAATTCCCTCTTCTATAAGTATATTTTTGATGTGATCTGATTTTTCATCGTTATATGATGGTTCAATCTGTAAAAAATCTAAAAACTCATGTAAGTGCTCAAATTTAAAACTAAGTCGGGTTTTAAGCGAATACTCTGTAATACTAAACTGAGCCTGCCCCATTTCCATTCCTGCTTCCTCAAAAGCAGCTAATATTATTTTAAAATTCTCTTTCATTACACAGCTATTTATCGTTTAAGCAAAGTATCAATAGTTACACGCATCGCCTCAATAGTATCCCTTTGAGCTTCTATGGTTTTTAGCAGTGCAGCGTTTTCTGCTTTATATACAGCAACCTCTTCCATTACCTTTTGCATTCCTGATGCTGGGGTATGCCCTGTGTATTTATCACTAAGATCATGATTTACAAAATCATCCATAGAGAGTTGGTATTCACTGCAAATTTTCTGAATAGTATCAATTTTAGGATGAGAAATTCCCCTCACATATGTACCTATTACACTTTTTTTGAGTCCGAATTTAGCCCCAAATTCATCTTGTGACAACGAATACCTGTCACATAAAAACTTTATGTTCCTCCCAATGTAATCATCCATGATCAAATAACATTATAATTAAGCCTGTTGAGGGGCAGCTCTAACTATGATACACTATATAATACAAGGTACACAAATAAAAAAAGCTTCGGGCACTACTACGAAGCTTTTTTCTGTTTAAATGGAGATTGTTAGCCTCACTACATTTTGTCATCTTCAACAATCTGTACTTTTCCTATGGGCACTCTCCCACTTTTATCTTTAACAATAAGTACGCCAAAAATGTTTAAAGGTATTTCTATTGGCTCACTTTTCTTTTTAATTTCTTCTACAAGGTGTTCATAATCTACAATGTTGAGCACTACAGAATCACCTTTCTCAATTTTTTTTGCAAAGAGGTAATTCCTTATTGCAGAAACGCTTATGCGACTTCCTATGTTAGTATACTCAGACATGACATTTTCTCTTTCCTCATTAGGTCATAAAAATACGCACACAAATTCAAAAAAATACTAAAATTTTACTAAATATTTAAAATTTTAAGAAACATAAATTTTTTTTTAGCAAAAAACAATAAATATTAGTTAAATATAGATTACATTTTTATTAAAACAAAGGTTTCCATAGCTTTTTTATTTAATTTTAGAAAAAAGTTCAAACACTATGAAAAGACCCCTTTTATTAACCTTATTTACCGTAATAACCTTACTGGCAGTATTTTCCTGCAAAAAGAAAACCGAAGAAGAAAAAGAAATAGAAGAAATTGCCCGTGCAGATGTACACGAACATGATAATATTATTCCTATTGATACTACAAAATTTGATGCTTTTTTTAAAAAATATCCTGATTTTAAAAAATTTGAAAGCGATATAAAAAAACTATACCGCAAACACGATCATTATATATGGCATGATAATAAAGGACTAATTGAATTTGCCGATGTGTTACATCATTTATCATCCAATATTGAAGAGGAAGGCGTTAAAAAGAATATACCTTATAAAGATAGTTTAGATCAGTTATTTTATGCCGGTAACAGCAAGCCCGATACGGAGTCTGAACTTCTGGTAAGCTCAATGTATTTCTATTACGCTAAAAACGTGTTACAGGGGCTTGATCCTTCAGAAAGTGAAGCTACAGGCTGGTACCTACCACGTGACAGGGTAGATTATGTAAGCTACCTTGATACCCTTATGAGAAAACCTGAGCTAATTAAAAAAGACAGGGAGGAAGTTTTTACCGGATATTACAACCTTAGAAAAGGACTTGAGAAATACCGCACTATTGAAAAGAACGGTGGCTGGAACACCAAAATTGCTTTTGAAGAAGGTGTAAAATCACTTAAACCCGGAGATTCATCAGTTACTGTGGCCGAAGTTAGAAAAAGGCTTTTTACAGAAGGCTATCTTAAAAAAGACTCCGGCAACAAGATATTTGACGACGAATTGCTTACTGCCATAAACAGGTACGAAAAAGTACATTACAGAAACCAGAACAAGGCCATTACTAAAAGTATACTTGCAGAGCTTAATGTTCCTGTGGAAGAACGTATAAAAACCATTACCGTTAATATGGAACGTTGCCGTTGGGTACCGTCATCCATAAACAATGAAAAGGAATATATAGCCGTGAACATCCCATCCTACAGGTTATATTACTTTAGGGATAAGGATACAGTATTGATATCTAATGTGGTTGTGGGTAAGGCACTGCATAAAACTGTAATTTTTAGCGGGGAAATGAGTTACCTGGCATTTAGCCCTTACTGGAATGTTCCTACAAGTATCCTTAAAAACGAAATAGAACCCGCTATTGCCAAAAACCCTGATTACCTAGCTCAACACAATATGGAATGGAATGGTAAGAGTGTAAGGCAAAAACCGGGTAAAAACAACTCACTGGGACTGGTTAAATTTATGTTCCCTAATTCAAATAATATTTACCTGCACGATACTCCGGCAAAAAGCCTGTTTAATAAAGAAGACAGAGCCTTTAGTCACGGATGTGTGAGAGTGCAAAAAGCGCGTGAACTCGCCATAGCCATTACCTCTAAAGATGGAGGATGGACCGAAAAACAGGTTGATGCAGCCATGCATAAAAGCAGTGAAAACATATACAGGCTTAAGGAAAAAATCCCTGTATACCTTACCTATTTTACGGCTTGGGCCGATAAAAACGGTAACGTAGTGTTTTTTGATGATGTTTATAAACGTGATAACCGACTGGCAGATATGCTTTACAAATAACAAAATCCCCTCATGTGAGGGGATTTTTTATATAATATCGGTAATGTAAACCGAAACAGGTTCCTGTAACAATTCAGTTGACTTATCAATAAACCCGGTTATGTAAGGTTGTTTGTTATGTAAATCAAGGTCTTCCCTACTCTTCCAAATCTCATGAAAAATAAAAACATGCGGTTCGGTTTGTGATTGATGCAGTTCATACTTCAGGCAGGCCTTTTCCTTAATGGAATAAAATACCATTTCCTGCAATACAGCCTTTGTTTCCTCAATCTTCTCAGGACGGCTCTTTACTATAGCAGTTAAATTAATTTGTGGCATGAGAAAAAACTTCGGTAAGATGTTGGTTATATACTTTAATATCCTTTTCTACATCGGCATTCTTTTCCACATCATGGAAATGAATACTTTTAAGTGGCTGCATACCCGTAAATGCATTCATACGGTGAAATCCAAACAACACACCTTCATCCACACTTTTCTCCATAAAGAATTCACCTGGTAAGGTAAACGCTTCCTGCGGTGCATTCCATGAAGTAGTCAGCATATACTTCTTGCCATGCATTAGTCCGCCCGTACCATAGTTTATTGCCGGATTTTCAGATGACCTTCCGTCACTCTTGTATATCCCTTGATTATGCCCCACACTAAATACCTCATCAATATACTTTTTAAAATTATGAGGTAACTGAAACCACCAAATCGGGGTATGATATATAATAACATCGGCCCAGTTAAACTTACCAACCTCGGCAACAGGATCATAATTATCACTAACATGGGTAACCTTTACTTCATAATCTTCATTGTCAGTAAAAAAGGCTACGGTTTCTTTAGCAATTGTCTCGTTGAACTTCCCTCCCGAATGACCAAAGCTTTGCCCTCCGTTTATTACAAATATTTTTTTCATTTTATGTTTCTTTAAAATTTACAATGCAAAGTTATTGCGGGCTAACCTATTATAAAAATAACATAATTCATACCTTTGTATTATAATAATAATAGTTTAGTCATGGTAAATTTAGAATGGTACCGCACGTTTAAAACAATATATAAAACAGGAACACTTACCGGTGCAGCCGAAGAACTTTATATCTCACAGCCCGGTGTTAGCCTGCATTTAAGCTCACTTGAAAACTACACAGGCTATAAGCTTTTTGAACGAAGAGGACGCCGAATGATACCTACCGAAAGAGGTAAGGCCCTATATAATTTTATAATCGAACCGGTTATCAGGCTGGAAGAGGCAGAAAAAAGCTTTCAGCGCAGTACCGAAAAACATACTCCTACAATCAGCATAGGTATGTGCTTTGAAACCTTTCAAACAACGCTGGAGCCATATATCGCCTCCTTTCCGTTTAATATCATTATTAAGTTTGGGGAGTATCCTGAAATGGTAGACAGTCTTGAAAAAGGAATACTGGATCTTATTATTACACCACAGGCCATAAATAGTAATGATATTGACTACGAACCTTTCTCATACGAAACAATAGTCCTTGTAGGCGGTAATAATACCGATGAGAAAACCCTGAATTCACTTATCAAAAAAGACAACCCTAAGGAAATTGAAAAATGGCTGAAAGAACAAAAATGGTATGGAACAACGGGCGATATGGAACACTTAAGGCGTTTTTGGAAACAAAACCTTGATAAACATCCTGATTTCAGGCCTAATTATATAGTACCCAACCTCAATTCTATTATACGCTGTTTGAGTAGCGGTACAGGCCTTGCGGTAATCCCCGATTTCCTGTGCAGAAAAGAGATAGAAGAGAATCAGTTAAAACTGCTTTGGGAAGGAAAAAATAAGGTTGTAAATACGCTAAACTTTGGTACCAGAAGGAAAACAATATATGCCGATGAGATAGAAAGCATCAAAAAAATATTTAGGGAAGAAATGGGAAGACCATTATCATAATATTTTAAGATTTTGCAATTACCTAGACTCTAGCAATATGCGCGCTATCGCTTGATATAGTTGCAAAATCGAAAAATATTTCGTAATTTAACAGAGTAAATTTTTGTTAAAAACACCTTATACAATTACTTCAATGAAAACACAAAAAATTGTTATCCTTTCAGCCATACCGCTCTTAATTCTGGCTATACTATGGATAACCACACAGGCATTCCATATGCTTAGTGCAAAATCTGACACTCAGGTACTGGGTGGCGTAGTTTTGCTGTGTGTTACCTTTTTCTCCCTTCTTAAATCAATATTATACATACGCAAAAAACTATTTTAAAAACAATGAAAAAGAGAATTACATTTATTTTTACCGCCATTATTTTAGGCGTGTTCATGCTTATTGCCTTTATATCATGTAACGAACGTATAGACGCAGGTTACGAAGGTATATTGGTAAAACTGTATGGCAGTGACAAAGGGGTTCAGGATGTGAGCCTTGTTACCGGTAGGGTTTGGTACAATCCGCTTACAGAAGACGTATACGAATTCCCTACCTATGTACAAACCATAAACTATGAATCTTTTACGGTTAATGCCAAAGACGGATCGGTTTTCTCGGTAGACCCGACCCTATCCTTTAAGGTTAAAGACGGGCACAGTCCGGTAATATTCAAAAAGTATCGTAAAGACATCAAGGAAATTACCGAAACAACCCTGTTTAACTACATTAAGGATGCTTTTCGTATTGAATTCAATAAGTATAGTACCGACAGTATAATAAGCAACCGTGAAAGGTTTGAGCATTCCATTCAAACCAATATGGGCGACTTACTAAACAGAGAAGGTTTTACACTGGAGCAAATGACAAGCGGTATAGAATACCCGGAATCAATCACTCAGGCGATTAATGCAAAAAATGCGGCAGTACAACAGGCCATGAAAGTTGAAAACGAACTTAAAATCGCCCAGGCTGAAGCCAAAAAACTAATTGTACAGGCAGAAGCTGAGGCACGCGCTAACGAACTACGTAAACAGTCGTTAAACAGCCTGCTTATACAACAGCAGTTTATAGAGAAGTGGGATGGTAAAACCGCCATATACGGCAACTCTCCCGCCTTCTTTAAAAGTGTTAACTAACACATTAAAAATAAAAAAATTATAATAAAACCCCGAAGCGAAAGCTTCGGGGTTTTTGTTTCTTAAAATTAGCTTAAGAAACACCTATGCATACACTTACAGTAGCAAACTCAGCGTTAATTTGTATAAATTTATAATCATGAAAAAAATACTAATCTTACTATTGCTAATAACTGCTCCTGCTTTTGCCCAAAGCTGGAACTATAATATAGATGATGCAAAGGCACTTGCAGCTAAAGAAAATAAAAACATCATTCTTGTTTTTTCGGGGTCAGACTGGTGTGCACCCTGCATAAAACTGGACAGGAACATATGGCAATCGGAGGAATTTAAAAAAGAGTCCGGTCAAAAATGGGTACTGCTTAAAGCCGACTTCCCTAAAAAGAAACAAAATGCCCTACCGGAAGCACAACAAAAGCATAACGACCAACTGGCAGAAAAATACAACCGTGAAGGTTATTTCCCGCTGGTGGTAGTAATAGATAAAACAGGTAAAGTACTGGGTAAAACCGGTTTTAAAAATATATCCCCTAAAGAATACATCGAACTGTTACATTCAATGGAAAAATAGGCCATGAAAAAAATAATGTTCTTTTTGCTGCTGCTATGCTTTACAGGCAGCTACGGGCAAATAGCCCACAAAAGGAAACTTTCCATGCTGGGAAGCCCTTTTGAGATTACGGTAGTAGCAAAAGATACGGTACAGGCTAACAAATACATAGACCTTGCCGTTGCTGAAGTAAAACGTATAGAAAATATTATATCCGACTGGATCCCCACTACGCAGGTTTCGGCAATCAATGATAACGCCGGAGTAAAGCCCGTAAAGGTTAGCGAAGAACTCATGGCACTTATAGAAAGGGCAATTAGTATATCGAAGCTAACCGATGGGGCTTTTGACATTTCGTATGCCTCAATGGACAGGGTTTGGAAATTTGACGGCAGTATGAAAGAAATGCCATCGGAAGAGGCTATTAAGAAATCTGTTGAGAAAATAGGGTATGAAAAAATAATAGTTGATAAGAAAAATAGTACCGTATTCCTTAGGGACAAAGGAATGAAACTGGGAATGGGAGGTATTGGCCAGGGTTATATAGCCGACAAGATAAAAGAACTGCTTTATACCAACGGATGTACATCGGGACTTGTAAATGTATCGGGCGATATTAATGCCTGGGGCAGACAACCGGACGGAAGCCAGTGGACGGTAGGGATTGTAAATCCTATGAATAAAAGCAAGGTGTTTGCCATATTCCCTCTGGAAGACAGTGCTATTGAAACATCGGGCAGTTATGAAAAATATGTGGTATTTAACGGTAAGCGTTATTCCCATATTATTGACCCGAGAACGGGTTATCCGGCAACGGGAATTGTAAGTGTTTCGGTGTTCGCTAAAACCACTGAGATTTCAGATGCCCTTGCCACTTCGGTTTTTGTAATGGGCATAGAGGTTGGACTTAATCTTATAAACCAGCTTAAAGGCATAGAATGCATAATTGTAGACGATAAAGGGAACATACATGTTTCACAGAATATAGATATAGAGAAATACAAACCATGAGAAAAATACTAATACTGGGAGTTGTGCTAATGGCACTGCAATCGTGCAACTCGGTTAAGGAATACGAAAAACAGTATATAAACGACCCCGATATGAAACTATCGGCACGCCCTACCGAACGTTTTGAAACCAATTTTCAGGTATACAGGGAAGCCGCAGCAGGTGCTAACGGAGGAAAAACAGGAGGAGGCTGTGGCTGTAATTAAGCATGAAACAATTTACTCTATTTAGTATATTATTATTAACCTCGGTTGCCGCAGTGGCACAACAGGAACAGGATAGCACTCAGGTAACTTATAAAAAGAGAGTACTGGAAAGTACCGAAGTCGACTTTTTAATGAGCTACTATAAACAGGATGGTGTACACTCTGCTGTTTCGGGAGGTAAAGGTATGGAGGAACTGTCTGATGTTACCCCTACCATAGTGGTAGCAATGCCACTGAATGATGACGATGTTCTAACCGTAGATGCCGGATTGTCGGCCTATTCATCCGCATCTTCGGGGAACATCAATCCGTTTGATAGTAGTACACCAAGTCCGTGGCAGGCAAGTTCGGGAGCATCCGCTTCAGATATGCTTACTTCACTTGTGGTGAATTACAGCCATAGTTCAGACGACAGAAACGATATTTGGAATGCCCATCTTTCGGGATCTACCGAGTATGATTATTCATCATTCGGTTTCGGTGGTGGCTATACTAAGCTGTTTAACGATAAGAATAGTGAAATTAACATTTCGGGTAATGTATATTTGGATAGCTGGAGACCTATTTATCCTAAGGAGTTACAGGATTTTTACAACAACGGTTACGACCTTAACGGAGGGATATTCAATTACTTTACCATTACCGGTAATACTGATTACAACCCAAGCAGGTTTACACCACACCCTAAAAAGAACAGGAACTCCTACTCTATGTCCTTTAGCTTCTCGCAGGTAGCTACAGAAAAAATGCAGTTTTCCATATTTGCCGATTTATTGTATCAGCAGGGATTACTCTCCACCCCTTACCAAAGGGTATATTTTGCCGATGTGGCCGACTCTTTCATCAACGAGTTCCATCTCGCCGATGACATAGAGCGACTGCCGGATAACCGCTTTAAATTGCCTGTAGGGGCACGATTAAACTATTATGTTAACCAATGGCTTGTGGTACGTACCTACTACCGTTTTTATACAGACGACTGGGGTTTAAGTTCACACACCGCCAATATAGAATTACCAATAAAACTGAACGACAGGTTCACGGTATTCCCTATGTACAGGTATTACACACAACAGGGATCTAAGTACTTTGCTCCTTATAACATGCATATGTCTACAGAGCAGTATTACACCAGTGATTATGATCTTTCAACTTTCGATGCCCACCAGTATGGCTTTGGTATAAATTATACCGATATTTTTGCCGCAGCAAGAATTTGGGGCTACGGAATCAAAAACATTGACCTGCGTTTTAATCACTACTCCCGCAGTGATGGTTTGGACGCAAATATCGTATCTTTCGGTATAAAATTCGTACAACAGTAAATTATGAGAATCCTTATAGCAGAAGATGAAAAAGGCATTACCAACTTCCTTAAGCAGGGGCTTGAGGAAGAAGGTTTTGAGGTATTCATCTCCGAAAACGGAAAAGATGCTTATAACGATATAATAGATAAAAACCCCGACCTTATACTGCTGGACTGGATGATGCCCGGCTATTCGGGCATTGAAGTGTGCCGTGCCGTAAGGGCAACCGATACAAAAACCCCTATTATCTTCCTTACGGCAAAAGATACCGTACAAGAAACTATTGAAGGACTAAAGGCAGGAGCTAACGATTACATCAAAAAACCGTTTAGTTTTCAGGAACTGGTAGAACGCATTAACATTCACTTCCGTTATATGCAGGACACCAACGAACTTACCATAGGTAATACCAGGATTATACAAAACAAGCATCAGGTATGGCATAACGGCAAAGAAGTTGCCCTTACTCAAAGGGAATACGACCTGTTAGTGTACCTTATTCAAAACAAGGGTAACGTTTGTACGCGCCAGCAAATAATACAGGACGTGTGGGATATTCATTTTGAATATGATACCGGGGTTATTGATGTTTTTATAAATGCCCTCCGCAAAAAACTCAACCTTAAAAAAGAGGACGACTTTATTAAAACAGTGCGCGGAATAGGCTATATTGCAGAAGAATAACCCATAAATACTCCCCTGTGAAATCCATATCGTTTTCTTTTCGTAACCGTATTGCATTTTACTACATTGTGAGCACTGCCCTGCTTGTATTTGCAGTGTTTGTAGTTATTTACTTTACTGTGCGTCAAAGCGTATACAGCGATGTGGAACGCGACCTTAGCATTGAGGTAGCCGATTTGATGACAGAAATCAGTATAAACGATACAGGCTTTGCCATACAGGACTCACTGGAGTGGCAGGAAAAAGAACACAACACACTGGACATCAACCCTATTTTTATTGAGTTTGTAGATGCCGACGGTAATTATACCGACAAATCACCCAACCTTAAGGAGTCGTTCCTGCAAATAAAATACAAAAAAAAGCAAACCCTCTCTTACGATACCTGGTTACAAAACAAGTCGGTTAGGCAGATCGAAGTACCCGTAACCAGTAACGATAATGTGGTAGGTTATATACTGGTTGCCGCCCCACTTGAAGATGCCGCAATGGTTATTGACAACCTTAGCAAAATACTATGGATAGCCTATCCCCTTGTATTGGTCGTACTTTTTATTATTGCCCGTATTATTGCCGGGCGCAGCATTAAGCCTGTAGCATCCATAATAAGTACGTCAAACGATATTACGCGTGATAACCTTACCTCACGTATTCCGTTACCACCAAATAAAGACGAACTATATACACTATCGCAAACCATAAACAACCTGCTGGACCGTATTCAAAATGCTATTGAGCGCGAAAAGCAGTTTACAAGCGATGCCTCACACGAACTGCGTACTCCCCTTGCCGTAATAAAGGGAACTCTGGAAGTGTTGATACGCAAACCCCGTGACCGTGAGGAATATGAAGAGAAAATAAACTTTTGCATCAGCGAGGTAAACCGCCTTAACCACATGGTAGATCAGCTATTGCTATTGGCGCGTTTTGAAAACCAAAAACAGTCCATTAAGCCCGAAAGTGTTTACCTTAACTCGGTATTACTGGATACCCTTACCCGCTATTCACAAACGGTAAAGGACAAAAACATACAACTGGTAACCGAATTTGATAAGGACTACTACCATGAAACCGACGAATACCTGTTTTCTATTATTGTAAACAATCTTATCTCTAATGCCATAAAGTATTCGCCCGATAATGGTATTATAACCGTTTCCATAAACCAAAACGACGGTACCTGCATTACCATAACCGATAACGGTATGGGTATACCGGCACACGACCTGCAAAAAATATTCAACCAATTTTACCGCTCTAAAGCTACCGAACACAGCAACATTAAAGGCACGGGGCTTGGGCTTTCTATCGTAAAGCGCCTTTGCTCTCTACTGGGTATCGCTATTGATATTTACAGTAAGGAGGAAAAGGGTACTACGGTTAGGTTGTTTTTGAGGTAAACACTCCTACTCTACTATACAAAAAATCCCAAAGTATATACTTTGGGATTTTTTATTACGTGTTTATACGTAATAGGCTATGTGTAAAATACTGAAATTTAACCTCTTAAGCATTTAACAATAAAATGTTTATTAAATTGTGTTAACCTAAAACAATAAATAACTATGACAATAAAAAATATTGTATTACATCAAATTATTAAAGAAAAGAAGGGAAAACCAGACCTTAATTGTTCTGACAAATTAATACCAATTAACACAAAAATAAATGAATTTGTAGTAATGCTTACAAAGAGTTACAATGCAAAGAATCCAACACAAGGAACATTTGAAGATGATATTGACAACTATCCATTTCAAAAAAAGTGCAAAATTTATTTAGATGACAATGACTTCTTAGTTTTTTCTAGAGAAGCTATGGAAATCCTAAAAAAAGAAATCGACTCCCCGACTACAACAGGTGGATATGTAGTGTTTGTTCATTACGAGGAAAAATCTTCTGATTATTTAATAACTGCTATGTTAGATAAATCTACTCAATTTACAGTAGATGATGAAAATTTGGATATTGAAAAGTTAATGACCTTAGACGTTGAAAAATTAGCACGAGCTAACCGATTAAGTATAAAAAGGTGGGAAAATAAATATCCTCTATATCTTTCTTTTATTAAAGGAACTAGAGATGTCTCAAAATATTTTCTGAAATTTATAGGGTCTACTGATTTAACTTCTTCAAAAGAAAATCTTTCCGTACTTCATAAAAGTATCAACAAATTCTATATAGAACAAAAATATTCATTAGAAGAAAAAGACAGAGCTAAAGAAGCTGTTTCTGATTATATTAAAGCTTGTTATAATGATAAGAAAGATGTAGAATTAGAATCTATTTCATCTTTACTAAAAAATGAAAATCCCACAGAGTTTTTAGATTTTTTACAGAAAAATGAAATAGAAGTAAGCGGTAAAATTTCTATACATAAAAAAAGTGATTTCGATTCTTTTACAAGAAACAAATTAAGAGAAAAAGGATATACACTAACATTTGAAAAAGCTCTAATACGTGATGGAAAAATAACAAAGCAAGATAATGACATCATCATTCATAATGTCCAAAAGGAATTATTAGATAATATTTTTGACGATGAGTGATAATAGTATACTAGATAATATTGTTTATATAGAAAGGAGGCTTATTAATAAATCATCAAAATCTTTTATTTTAAATGGAGAACTAGCCAGATTAAAAAAAAATGATTTAAAGAAGGTTGAGTCATTAGCAAAAGAAGATTTAGATTTAATAATACAAAACAACAAAGAAGACATTATTGAAATTGAAGATATTTCATCACATCTAAACAGGAAAATTAAGCTTTCGGTTAGAACTGGAAATATTCAGAACTATTATGAAAAACTGGAAACTTTTATAGAAGGAAACAAAATTAAATTTAAAAATAATGATTTCTACATATCAGATATAGATTATCGAGAGAGTGAAGAAAAATTCAATATGCAAATACAAGACTACAAAAGTAATATACTTTTAATCTCCTTTTTAAGAAAAATTGCTGATAATGAGAAGCCTTCTGGCAATAGACTAAATTTATTTTTTTATAAAACAAATGTTGGGATTGATTTAAACATTGAATATTCTTTAAGCAATTTACATTTAGTAAATATCCATGAAAATTTCATTAAAAGTATCCAAGAAAGTGATACTGATGAAAAAAAACAACTTTTTGTAAATGAACTTATAAACTTTCTAGAAAAAAATGGAAAATCATACATTAAACTTGTAGAAGGATGGAATTATTTAATTGATAGTTATAATAAAAGTTATTCTCTATTTCTATCAGGGTTTTCATTTGAAAAAATTAAAACTTCCTCTAATGAATATTTTCAAAAATTAACTGATAGAATATATGAATCTATTAGTAAGGCTTCTAACTATATTTTTGGAATACCTATAGGTTATATATTGTTAATTAACAATTTAGACTTTACTGGGGAATTAATTTTTAAAAATTTTTCTATACTAATCTTAGGAATAATTTTTTTCATACTGATTGCACAAATTTTATTTAAAAATATTAAAGAATCAATACTTGCAATCGAAAGAGATATTGATGATTTTAAATTAAAAATAGAAAATTACACAGAGCTTGATGATATAAAAAAAAAATTAGACAGACTTAAAAATCAAGACATAGTAAAACAAAAAAGAAAAATTAAAATTGTAAAAGTTCTAAGCATATGTATTTTCACTATCATTGTTTTCATGTATATTTTCATTTTTATTGATACTAGTATATTTTTAATACATTTTTAATTTAAAAATATTGTAAACTTCTATTTAGGATATTCTTTATATTTACGGCAAACCACGCTATATATAAATGAAATTTGAAATACCCTTTAACCCTGCCCTTTACAGGGAAAAAACTATTGATGCCTTTAACTATATTTGGTACACCAGGGTAAGAAATATCCATTTGTTACTGGCACAGGCCATATTAATAACCGGTATTGGGGGTTGGTTTTTAGTTTCGGGGCTTGGCGTGGCAAATGCCGGGTATGTATTTATAGCTGTAGGGTTACATTTGGCTATCAACTGTATTAACCACTACATAAACATCAGTAAGAACAGAAAAAAACAACACCGCCTTATTGAAGCTGCAGTCCAAAAATGGAAAAACACCACAGGAGTACTTGAGTTTACTAAAGAGGCTTTCCATTATACGACCAACGGAGTTGACATAACCCTAAGCTGGGACAACTGCACCAGTTTTAAGGTAATCAATAAAAACAGCGTGCTGTTGTATTTTGATACATCGGCTACACCGGCTTTCATTATCTCTAAAAAGGAAGTAACCCAAGAGGGCTTTAATGATATTATTTCCTTCCTTGAAGACAGGAACTGGTACCCTACTGCCATGCCTTCGATTTAAACATCTGTTTCCCATAAGGGTAACAAACAGGGCTTCTTTATAAAAATTCGCTATTTTTACAGCATAAAACTGCTTTGTAAAAGCTGTACTTAGTAACCATGAGCAAAACACCACAATTACGTAATGTAAACGTAACGCGTTATGTTACCCCACTGCGCGAGGGCGGTTCGCTGCCTGCCATTGCCGAGGCTGACGACGACTTTAAATACGTACTTAAATTTCGCGGTGCCGGACACGGAACCAAAGCCCTTATCGCCGAACTTATAGGTGGCGAAATGGCACGATTACTGGGTTTACCCGTACCCGAACTGGTGTTTGCCAATCTTGATGAGGCTTTTGGGCGTACCGAAGCCGACGAGGAAATTCAGGATTTACTACAGTTTAGCCAGGGGCTTAACCTTGCCCTGCATTACTTTTCGGGGGCTATAAACTTCGATCCGGTTGTTACAACAGTCGATGCTAAAATGGCGTCACAAATTGTATGGCTTGATGCTTTTATTACTAATGTAGACCGTACCTTCCGTAATACCAATATGCTTATATGGCACAAGGAACTGTGGCTTATAGACCACGGTGCTTCGCTGTATTTCCACCATTCGTTTAACGATCCTCAGGCGGCTGCGGCAACTCCGTTTGCTTTGATTAAAGATCACGTACTGCTGCCACAGGCAACCCTGCTGGACGAGGTGAATACCGAGTATAAAGCATTGCTTAACGAAGAGAAAATACGCTCCATAACAGCACTTATCCCTGCCGAATGGATGGACTGGCAGGATAACGACCTTGAGCCCGAACAGGTGCGCGAAGTGTACACTCAGTTCCTGCTAACGAGATTAGAAAACAGTGATATTTTTGTAAATCAGGCTAAAAATGCAAGATAAACACCTATATGAATATGCCGTGATTCGCGTTGTTCCCCGTGTGGAGCGCGAAGAGTTCCTTAATGTAGGGGTAATAGTGTTTTGCAAAAGGCAAAAGTTCGTTAAGGCACTTTATACCATAAACGAACCTAAAATACTCCTGTTCTCTCCGGAAACCGATATCGACCAGATTAAACAAAACCTGGAATCGTTTGAAAAAATAGCGCGGGGCGTCAAAGATGGCGGACCAATCGCGCAAATGGAAGCCCCCGAACGTTTCAGGTGGTTAACGGCTGTGCGCAGTTCGGTTATACAAACCTCAAGGCCACACCCCGGATTTTGCAGTGATATGGAAAAACTAACACAACGCCTGTTTGAAGATTTGGTATTATAATTTTAGTATTAAGTATTGAGTATTGAGTACAAAGTAGTAAGACTTAGCATTACTTACTATTGAATATTGAATATTGATTATTGAACACCCAAAACTAAAATCGTCCTGATTTCCCCCTTAGCTTGTCAGAGATACACACCCTTGTGTGAGGCTTTCGTTTATAACTTTGTAGTATACAAATCAAAAAACGAACAGTTATGACAAAAATTAATCAAATCTTCATTAACCTTCCGGTAAAGGATCTTAACAGGTCAATTGAATTTTTCACTAAAGTAGGCTTTACATTTAATGCCCAGTTTACCGACGAGAATGCAACGTGCATGATTATAGGAGAAAACATGTTTGCAATGCTGCTTACCGAAAAGTATTTTAGTACCTTTATTACCAAACCGATAGCAGATGCTAAAAAAGCAACAGAGGTAATCACGGCACTATCTGTAAGCAGTCGTGACGAAGTGGAAAGCATAATAGAAAAAGCTTTTGCTGCCGGAGGTAAGCAATACAAAGATCCTATAGATTACGGCTGGATGTACAACCGCAATTTTGAAGATTTAGACGGACACCAATGGGAAATATTCTATATGGATATGAGCGCCATGCCAACCGAATAGCACATCTTATCTTTTATCCATTCCCGCTTTGTCTCAAAGCGGGTTTTGTGTTTTTAAGCGGTAAGCAAATCCCTGTTATTTATATGGTATATGTATTGAAACATACAATGTGCAGCCACTGCTCCAAACAAATGCCATAAAAAATGGGGCCCAAAGCTTACCCAGCCCCAACCGTCACCAATACGGAAAACAAGAGCTAAAATAAAAGCCAGGAATGCCATGCCTACCCACATTCCGTTTTCAAACTTTGTTTTTACCAAATAAGCCAGTACCGGGAACAATACCATAGCAGCCATAGCCGCATAGTTAATATTTATCAATAGGTGCCTGTCGCCCTTAATGGTATTTCGCAATAAAAACTGAAATCCTACATAAAGTAGTATTAAGCCAAACGCATAGTACCATTTTGTAAGTCGGGTTAAAAAGTAAATACCCGCAGCAATACACAACAACATTATAGGCAACCAGTCCATCATAATAAATATACTCCACTGTCGCAGTCCGTGATACACCGTACCTCCTATTCCGCCAATATAAAGCAGTATTACGGCACTAAACAAAAAAGTATGCTGCCTTACCTTTCCCCACAACTTAAATGTCCAGTAAAAGGCCAGAAACAAAAACAGTATTGACGTTATGGCGTTTAACGGTTCGGGAAACAGGTTATACATGTTGGTTTCAGTATAAATTATCCCGCCATCGGGAGGAGGTATTTGAAAAAACAGCATAATTTATTATATTGCATTTAAGGTTATATAACCTCTTAAAGCCTACACAGAGCAGGATGTTAAGATTTAAAGGTTTTCTAAATTTATAAAAAAGACCTAAAATACTGAAACTAAATTTTTTAAAAAAACACAGGTTTAAATATTAGTCTATAGAACTGATATGAAATGCGGCGCACTTAAACACATGTTAATAAAAATTACTAATTTTACTCGCTAATTAAAGGACAACTAATGGAGCTTTACATAAAATATAACATAGACCAGATGTGTAAAGTTCTGCTACAGCAGCAATTAGACAAATTTGAGATTGACTGCAAAGTAACCGAACCCGGATATGTCAAATTCAGGGAAAACATCCCGATGGAAAAATACAATCAGCTGATTGATTCCTTAAAAGAATATGGCATAGAAATCGTTGACAATCAAAAAAGCATATTGGTACAAAAAATCAAGAATGCTATTATAGAAATGCTTTATGCAGATAAGGGCGTACAATCATTAAAAATATCGTCATACCTTTCTGAAAAGCTTAACGAAAGTTACCGTACCCTATCACAGGTGTTCTCGGAAGTGACCTTTATATCCATAGAAAATTTTATAATCCTACATAAAATTGAAAGAGTAAAGCAGCTGTTAATGACCGAAAGTCTTTCCCTTACCGAAATTTCTTTCATGATGAACTACAGTAGCGTAGCCTACCTGTCGCAACAGTTCAAAAACATAACCGGGGTTACTCCTACCACCTTTCAAAAGATAATGAGGCAAAAAAGAATAGCTGAAAACAATATATAAGCCTGTTTATGCTCCATACTCACTTACACATTATGCTGGCAGATGACGACGAAGACGATCGTCTGTTTTTTACCGAAGCCTTTGAGGAGGTTAAGATAAAGTATACCCTTACTACATTTAATGACGGGGTATCACTAATGAATCATCTTGTACTTAAAGAAAATCCGCTACCGGACATTATTTTTCTTGACCTTAACATGCCCCGCAAATCAGGGATGGAATGCTTAAGTGAAATAAGGAACAGTGAGCGCCTTAAAAACATTTCGGTAGCTATATATTCCACTTCCTCTTCAGATCATGATGTGGAACAGACTTTTATATCGGGAGCCAATGTATACATTAAAAAGCCTACAGATTTTACCGAACTTAAAAAAATACTTTCGGATGTAATCCATATCAACTGGCAATATATTACAGACGGACTTAATAAAGATAGTTTTATACTCAATTTTTAGTAAGTAAAGTATTTATAATTTGAGGCAGAGATGTTACAATATTCCGCATAACTCCCTGCAAGTCTAATATTAACAGCTTGTAAACATATATTAGATTTTAAATAAACTATATTTGTTTTTAACACGCTTAAAATTACATAGGCCATGAATAATGAATTAACAATATTTTATACCGATGACGACCAGGAAGATATTGACTTCTTCAGGGAGATTATCGACATTATAGATACAAACGTAAAAGTGGTTACACAACGTAACGGCGAAGAGTTACTGCACGCATTAAACAATCCGCCTCCCACCCCTTATCTGGTATTTCTGGATATTAATATGCCGGGAATGAACGGACTTGAAACATTAAGACGCGTGCGCGAATCAGGTAAGCATAAAAACCTGCCTGTGGTAATGTTCTCCACTTCCAGTGATGATATCACTATACAGCAGAGTAAAGACCTTGGAGCCTCTTTTTATGTTCCTAAATCAGGTGCTTTCGATAAGCTTAAAAAATCTATAGAACATACCCTTAAAATAAACTGGGATAAGTTTACTGTAGAGACTAACAACTTCGTATACTTTAGCTAAGAAGATTATTTTATGAATAATGATATTACGACTACCGAAACGTTTTTAGAAAGATTACGTACTAAAACATCGGTAGCCCATACAAATCTGGAGAAGCTTCCTGTTTCAGAGTCAATAATGGATCCTGAAGTAACGGCTTCCCAGTATTTATTTTACCTAAACCTTATGCATGATGTGGTTAAGCAGGCAGAAGAAGAAATTTTTCCTGCCCTTACCCCTTTTATACCCGATATTGCACAACGTAACAAAGCATCACTTATAGAAAGTGATTTTAGTGCGTTGGGCTATGCCAAAATGCAAAACCAGAAACCTTTTCAAAACATAGAGGCTATGTCACCTGCCTTTAGGATGGGCATACTATATGTTATTGAAGGTTCGTCACTTGGCGGAAGGGTAATATTAAAAAATATCAATTCGGCTTTAGGCCTTACCGAAGATAACGGAGCCACTTACTTTGCCGGCTACGGTAATCAAACCGGAAGCAGGTGGAAATCTTTCCTTAATGCATTAACAGCCTATGAGGAAAAGCACAACAATGAAAATGAAATAATTGCCGGGGCAGAATATGCCTTTAACACTATTAGCAGGCATTTTACCCAAAACTAACCCCCATTAGTTTATGAATATAAAGGATATCGTTAATCGTGATATTGTAAACCTTACCAATTGTGAACAGGAACCCATACATATTCCGGGAAGCATTCAGCCACACGGATTCTTAATTGCCGTTCACTCCAACACTTACAAAATAGAATTTTGCAGCGGTAACAGTAAAGACTTTACCGACATTAGCCATGAACAGGCATTAGGTAAAAGCTTTGATACTGTTTTTGGTGAACAGGCGCTTACCGACCTGAAAGGCTATATTGAAAAAAAGCTTATGCTTTCATCAAGTCTTCTTAAAATAAGTCTGTTTAATAAGCATTTTGTATGTACGGTTCACAAAAGCGACTCCCTTTATATTATTGAAGCCGAACCCGCAAGCGTAAACGAAATAGACGCTTCCCGCGAGTATAACCATACATCACAGTTTCTTTCCTACATGCACGATACTAACACGTTTAAGGAATTGTGCCAACTTGTAGCAAAAGGAACTCGCGATATTACAGGATATGACCGTGTAATGATTTATCGTTTTGATAAAGATTATAACGGAGAGGTTTTTGCCGAAAGTGTACGCGAAGACCTTGAGCCGTTTTTAGGACTGCATTACCCACATACCGACATACCTAAGCAGGCCCGCGAACTCTATATGCAAAACCTGCTGCGTATTATTACCGATATTGATTATACTCCGGTTCCTATATATACCATAGACAAAAGCGAGAATAAAAATCTGGACCTAAGCCTTTCTGTTTTAAGAAGTACCTCTCCTATACACGTGCAATATCTGCATAACATGGGAGTTGGTGCCACGCTTACCATATCGCTTATTTACCAGAAAAAACTGTGGGGGCTTATAGCCTGCCACCATTACTCTCCTAAAAACCTGTCGCCCGAACTAAGGCTGGCAGCTAAGTTACAGGGACATTTTATTACCTCACAAATTGATCTTAGGCAAAAGAATGAGGAATACGAACTGTCACAAAAAACAAATACAGCACTGGAGAAAGTTAATGCTATTGCTTTAACAGAGAATCATACTTTTGATGAGCTTATAGCTTCGCCTCATTTACTGGAGCTATGTAACGCATCGGGAGTTTCCATACTAATAAACAATACGGTATACAAAAACGGACTTACCCCTCCTAACGAACAAATACAAAAATTATCCAGCTGGCTGGCTACCTATACACAAAACGGACATACATATACCGACAAGCTTATCAGCTTACTACCGGAATATAAAGATATGTGCGAAGATACTTCTGGGCTCATATACCATTCTCTTGATATAGAAAGTAACAACTGTATTATATGGTACAGGCCCGAAACCAAGAAAGAAGTAAATTGGGGTGGCGATCCAAACAAATCGATTATAAAGGACGAAAAAGGGCTTTCGCCAAGAAATTCTTTTAAATTGTGGAAGGAGATAGTAGACTGCCAGAGTAAACCCTGGGAAAAACCCGAACTGGATACAGCAGCTAGTTATGCTTATAGTCTACAAAGACAAATAAACCTGTTAATCATTACACAGGAAGAGGAAAAGTACCGAAAACTGAGTGAATTACTAAAGGAAACCAACTCAGAACTAGAGAACATTAACTGGATAAGTACACACGACCTGCAGGAACCATTACGTAAAATTCAGCTCATATCATCACGTATTCTTAGTACCGAAAAGGATATCCCTGAAAAGGTAGAAGATTCTATAAGGCGAATGAACAGTTCGGCAAACAGGATGCAAACCCTGCTCATTGATATACTTAAATACACCCGCCTTAAACACGAAGACAGCAACTTTGAACCTGTTAACCTTACCGATATTGTTAACGATTTAATTACTGAATTACATGAAACTATAGAGGAAAAACAGGCCGAGGTACAGGTAGATCAGCTTCCTGTAATACAGGGAATACCATTCCTTTTAAAACAACTGTTCTCTAACCTGATAAGCAACTCCATCAAATATTCTGCTCACGACAGAAAGCCTGTAGTAAAAATATCTGCAGAAGCTGTACCGGTAGTACATAATGATGCTGATAAAATGCTTTACAGACTGGTTTATGTAGCCGATAACGGAATAGGGTTTGAACAGGAATATGCTGAATCTATCTTCAATATTTTTACAAGGTTAAATTCCTCTAACGAATATAAAGGATCGGGAGTTGGACTGGCGCTTTGTAAAAAGATAGTACAAAACCACGGCGGATATATATCAGCAACGGGCAAGCCGGATGAAGGTGCTGTAGTTAGTATTTATTTTCCGGCAAACAAAGTAGTTAAGTAATTGGTTCTCCTTTCCTTACGTGAACTACCTATATTAGCAAGTGTTTTATCCTGCTCCCTGCCAAACAGCAAATGCTTGGAACTGCCTACTATTTGTGCAGAATAAATTCCCGTATGTCCCGAGAACAAATAGGCAACCACACAAGCAATGGCGATAAACACAGTGCTATCGGCTCCAAAAAGCTCAATACCCATAAGTGTACAGGCTATTGGCGTATTGGTAGCACCAGAGAAAACAGCCACAAATCCCATTCCTGCTAACAAAGCTAAAGGCAGTGGTACAAAAAATGCCAGTGCATTACCCAGCGTAGCTCCTATAAAAAACAATGGTGTTACCTCTCCCCCTTTAAAACCCGCTCCAAGGGTAAAGGAAGTAAACAGTATTTTAAGCAGGAAGTCGTATGAAGTAAGATCCTGGTTAAAAGCCTCTACAATTACCGGAACCCCTAAGCCTATGTATTTGGTAGTACCTATTGCAAAAACTGCAACAGCTATTACTATACCGCCTACAAAAGGCCTTAACGGGGAATAACTGATTTTAGATTTAAAAAATTCACCCCAAAAATGTGTCATTCGGGAAAAAAGCATGGCTGTTAATCCAAATGCAATACCTACTCCTGCCGCAAATATCAGATTAAGCGGAGTCATTTCGGGCACAAAAGGAATGTGGTAATGCGTGTGCCCTACTCCCCATAAATGACAGGTATAATTAGCTACAACGGCAGTAAGGAAACTTGGTAGTATTGCTTCATAGCGCATCCTTCCCAAAACCAAAACCTCAAGCGCAAAAACAGCTCCCGCCAACGGTGTACCGAATACAGAAGCAAAACCACCGCTAATACCTATTATAATAAGTATTTTACGATCACGCGGACGCATTTTAAAAAGCTTTGTGAGCTGATCGGCAATAGCACCTCCCATTTGCACGGCAGTGCCCTCCCGCCCGGCAGAACCACCAAAAAAGTGTGTAGCAATAGTACCAAACAACACCAGTGGTGCCATACGGAAAGGAATCACCTGTTTAGGAGTATGGAGTTCTTCCAACAGCATATTGTTGCCTTTAACAACACTACTGCCAAAATAATGATATAAAAGTCCGATTATGAGTCCGCCTAAAGGTAGTAAGGCAATAATCCAAATATGGTTTTCACGCCAATTTGTAGCCCATTCAAGTGAAACTAAAAAGAATGCAGAAGCAGAACCGCACAATATCCCGACAATTGCCGAAATAAGCAGCCACTTTAGAAGATAAAAAAACTGTGGAATTTGTTCGACAGATGCAATGAGCCCTCTTAAAGATTGTTTATTCATGTTACCTTGTTTATATAATAGATCTACACGGCAATTGCCGTAACTGTAGACGCCATCAGCCCGGTTAAGGGCGGTTCAAGGCAGACATCATTGCCTGTACCAAAAAAGCTACCTGAGGCAGCTTTTATTAGTTTTCGCTATTTCTGTTAGCTCTTTTCTCTTTGATTAATTCAACGGTTGCACCGCCTAACCAGTAAAACACGAAGCTTACAAGGAACATCATTAACCAAAAACCTATTGTTAAAACAGTTAGAAAGCCTAAGAAACCTAAGTATTGATGAAATTCGAACATGATCGTATATATGTTTATTCTAATTCACGCCAAAGATAATCCTAAAATTTATTTTTACCAACACAAAAAACCAAAAAACACACAAAATAATTTTATGAAATCGTTTTCAATACCTGGCTATATTGCTTATTTTTGGCTGAGTTTTTAAAACGCGTTCACAACATCAGTCAGTTACGTTTTAAAAACCAAATCAAACTGAATTACAATAAATACACAAAAAATGGAATACAGAATAGAAAAAGACACCATGGGTGAAGTGAAAGTCCCTGCAGACAAGTACTGGGGCGCACAAACCGAACGTTCAAGAAACAATTTTAAGATAGGCAACGCCGCTTCTATGCCAAAAGAAATAGTAGAAGGTTTTGCTTACCTTAAAAAGGCTGCTGCCTATGCTAACCACGATTTAGGCGTACTATCTGTAGAGAAGCGTGATGCTATCGCTCAGGTTTGCGACGAAATCCTTGCCGGTAAACTGGACGATCAGTTTCCGCTTGTAATATGGCAAACAGGTTCGGGTACGCAAAGTAACATGAACGTAAACGAGGTTGTTGCAAACAGAGCTCAGGTTCTTGCCGGAGGTAAAATTGGCGAAGGTGAGCCGGTACTCAAAGCTAACGACGACGTAAACAAATCCCAGTCTTCTAACGATACTTTCCCTACAGGTATGCACATTGCTGCTTACAAAGCTGTAGTGGAAATTACTATTCCGGGTGTAGAAAAACTTCGTGACACTTTACACAAAAAGTCTCAGGAGTTTATGAATGTGGTAAAAATAGGCCGTACTCACCTTATGGATGCTACTCCTCTAACTTTAGGTCAGGAACTTTCAGGTTATGTGGCACAACTTAACTACGGTTTAAAAGCACTTAAAAATACTTTAGCCCACCTATCTGAAGTTGCTCTTGGCGGTACTGCTGTAGGTACAGGACTTAACACTCCTGAAGGATATGATGTAAAAGTAGCCGAGTACATCGCTAAATTTACAGGACATCCTTTTGTAACTGCAGAGAACAAATTTGAGGCTCTTGCTGCACACGATGCTATTGTGGAAACTCACGGTGCATTAAAACAGCTTGCTGTATCATTAAACAAAATAGCAAACGATATCCGTATGCTTGCATCTGGTCCACGTTCGGGAATTGGTGAAATCCTTATCCCTGAAAACGAACCGGGATCATCTATCATGCCTGGTAAAGTTAACCCTACACAATGTGAAGCTCTAACTATGGTTTGTGCTCAGGTAATGGGTAACGATGTGGCTATCACTGTAGGTGGTACTCAGGGTCACTACGAACTTAACGTATTCAAACCGGTTATGGCTGCTAACTTCCTACAGTCGGCAAGACTTATAGGTGACGCATGTGTATCTTTTGATGAGCACTGTGCGCAAGGAATTGAACCAAACCACACCCGTATCAACGAACTTGTAAGCAACTCATTAATGCTTGTAACTGCGCTTAATACAAAAATTGGTTACTACAAAGCTGCCGAAATTGCTCAAACAGCACACAAAAACGGTACTACCCTTAAAGAAGAGGCTGTACGTTTAGGTTATGTGTCTCCTGAAGATTTTGACGCTTGGGTTAAACCGGAAGACATGGTAGGTTCTTTAAAATAAGACATACTTAACTTTTATAAAAGGCCCCGCAATAGCGGGGCTTTTATTTATTCATAATAATTTCAGTCATTGCGAGCCTGCGAAGCAATCTATAAAATAATTATAAAGATTGCCACGTCGTTCCTCCTCGCAATGACAAAACTGTAGGCTTAATTATTATATTTGTTATATGGAAACAACCCTGCGCCCTGCCATTGTAAACGACCTTGAAGGTATACTGGCTATAGTAAATCACAACATACTATACTCTACCGCTTTGTACGACTACAATGTGAAATCAATGGAGTATATACAACAGTGGTTTAAAGAAAAGCAGGAAGCAGAATGGCCCGTTATTGTTGCTGATATTAAAGGCAAGGTGGCAGGTTATGGTACTTATGGAACCTTTCGTACTAAAGACGGTTACAAATACACTGTAGAACATTCAGTTTATGTAAATGAGGAATATCATGGTAAAGGCATAGGGAAAATGCTTTTAGCCGACCTTATTATACTTGCCAAAAAACAGGGTATGCACAGCATGATAGCTGGTATAGATGCCGAAAACAAAAGCAGTATAGAGTTCCATAAAAAATTCGGTTTCAGGGAAGCGGGATTATTAAAGGAAGTAGGATTTAAGTTTAACCGCTGGCTGGATGTAGTGTTTATGGAGCTTCACTTAAATCAAGACTCATGAAACAGTTTTACAAACAGAAAAAGGTAACTTTCATAATAGGCATACTGGCAGGTGTGGTTTACGGACTGGCAGCCAGATATGTTTTTAAATCCAATATTGCTACCGTTTCATTTCTTTTCCTTGTACCTATAGGGCTTGGTGCTGTTCCTTTCCTTTTTATCAATAGGGAACAAATACAATCATACAAAAAACTATTGTTTATCCCATGGCTTAGTATTCCGCTACTATTCGGGTTAATGATACTGTTTAAAATTGAAGATTTTCTGTGCTTTTTCGTTTTAGCTATACCATTTATATTACTGGGAACCCTTATTGCCTTTTTAGTGGTGTTTCTGGATGAAGTAATAAAACGTAACAAAAGGAACAAACTTTTCGGTTTGGCTTTACTTCCTTTTCTGGTTTTACCTTTAGAAAAGTCACTGGAACCCAACTCCCGTAACTACAACGTTAACAGCGAAATTATTATTGAAGCCACTGATGCAATTATATGGGATAACATTGTAGCTGTAAATATTATTAATGAAACCGAGTATAACCCAGGTATATTAAACACCTTCGGGTTACCACGCCCTGTTAAGGCTACAGTAACAAAAAAGGAACTTGGAGGGATACGTACAGGATATTTTGATGATGGTTTACAGTTTACCGAAATCATTACCAAATATGATCTTAACAGGGAAATTGCCTTTTCTATTAAAGTAGACCCTACCTCTTGCCAAAACAAAATATTCCAAAAACATGTACTGGAGGGTGATTATTTCCGTTTTGAAAATGCGGTATACAAGCTAACACCAATGCCTGAAGGAAAAATAAAACTCAGCCTTTCATCAGAATATAACCTTACCAGCAACGTTAATTTTTACGGTGAGTTCTGGGCCAATATCATGATTAAAGATTTTCAGGACAGGCTTTTAAATGTAATACAAAAACGATGTGAGAAAAAACTCTAATTCCTTTTCTCCATACGTTTTAAAATATCATTCATCATATCAATCTGCACCCTTTGTATCTCAATAAGCGATTGCTCCTGGTGTAGTATAAGGTGATCCAGCTTTTCGTGTAGCAACCTTATTTCAAGTTCACTTTTAAGGTTAATAAGATAATCGTTTTTAGCCCTCTCCCTATCTTTCTCCTCCTGCCTGTTTTGGCTCATCATAATTACCGGAGCCTGCAATGCTGCAAGGCAGGACAAAATCAGGTTAAGCAGGATAAACGGATAAGGATCAAAGCCTTTATTTGTAAGCCAAAAAACATTAAGCACTATCCACGCTAACAGAAAAACCATAAACGATATAATAAATGTCCAGCTACCACCAAAAGTTGCTACCTTATCGGCTACGCGCTGCCCTACCGTATAAGTGGTAGTTTCTTCCTCATCGGCAAGGGTATTGCTAATAAGTGTCTTTTCGTTAAGCGACTCCACCACCTTTTGCTCCATATCGGTAAGCTCACCCATTTGGGTATTCATAAAGTCGGATATGTACTTTTTCCTGTAATGAGCCAATTCAGAAAGCGAGAGGTTACAGCTCACATCAAAATCAGGATGATCTTTTTTGATGATGTCCAGTATAGGCTCACGTACTAATTTAGCCGATACTTTTTCGGAATCAGGAAACTGTTTTTTGGAAATATCACTGGTAAACTTCTGCATATTAAAACCATTTTTTACGTTTAAAATAAATTATCATAATGAGGGCAAGCGCCACCATAAGCCCAAGAGCATAAAAATATCCGTTCTTAAAATGTAGTTCGGGGATATGATCAAAATTCATCCCATATACCCCTACAACAAAGGTCATAGGCATAAATACCACCGAGAAAATAGTAAGGGTTTTCATAATCTCATTCATACGTTGCCCTTGTGCCGAATAATAAAAGTTAGAGGCACTGTCCAGTGAGTTCATGTCATACTCAATCTGATCCAATAGTTCAAGGCTCTTTTGGTGCAGGCGTGTAAAAAAGGTATAACTGGTACTTTCTATAACCTCATAATCCTGCTCGTCTTCGTCATTTTTAATATTAAATAAAGCTTCACGTATAGGTGTAATGGAACGTTTCAGGAAATTAAGGTTTTCTTTTGCCTTTTCAACATCGGCTATAAAATCGGCCCTTTGGTCGGTTTTTGCCTGCATGTTTAACGCCTCAATTCTGTCTTCATATTTTTCAATGGTAACAAAAAAGTTTTCCATTATCGCGTCAAGCATCAAATACAACAGGTAGTCGTTTTTCTTTTTACGAATCACCCCAACACCTGTCCTTATTCGTTCACGAATGTGTGAAAAATAGTCACTCTTTTTCTCCTGAAACGAAATTATCATATTATCCTTCAGTAAAAAACTTATCTGTTCGGTAGCCATGCTTCCCTCCTCTTCTTCCGGCAGTACTGATTTTACACTAAAAAACAGTATATCATTACCCAGTTCCTCAATACGGGTGCGTCGGGATGTATTAAGTATATCACCAATTATAAAACTTTCCACATGCAACAGTTCGCCTATCTGCTTTATAAGCTCCACATCATGCAATCCGTGTATATTAAGCCATTTAATTGTATTTTGATTTTGAGAAGATGTACATTTTTTTTGTATAACATCAAGGTGTACTTTTTGATATTCCTTACAGCCGTGCTCATCATAAGTAAAAAGCTGCATTTCAACAGGATCATTTTTATAGGCGCCTGTATACTCATAATAATTAGGCTGAACTTTACGTACTTTTCGGTATTTAATCCTCTTCATGTCGATTTGTTTCCATAAATATAGGAGTTTTTTAAAATCCATTCTATTTTTACAAAAAGTTTAATTCATGAAGATACTTATTACGAATATTAAAGAATTGCTGCAGGTAAGGGAAAACGGAATTGAGAAAGTCTCAGGAAAAGACATGGCCGTGCTGCCTTCTTTACAAAACGCATACTTACTGATTGAAAACAACATTATTGCCGATTACGGCACTATGGAAAACTGCCCTGATGTTGCAGGTGTACAAACTATAGATGCAACCGGAAAAACCGTACTCCCTTCATGGTGTGACAGCCACACACATATTGTTTATGCAGGCAACCGCGAACAGGAGTTTGTAGACCGCATAAACGGACTTAGTTATGAGGAAATTGCATCCCGAGGTGGTGGTATACTTAACTCAGCTAAAAAGCTTAACGAAACATCTGAAGAGGATTTATACCTGCAATCACGCAGCCGCCTTGAAGAGGTTATGCAACAGGGAACCGGAGCTGTAGAGATTAAATCGGGTTACGGACTAACCGTTGAAGGCGAACTTAAAATGTTAAGGGTAATTAAGCGTTTAAGGGAAGAATACCCAGTAGCCATCAAAGCTACTTTTTTAGGAGCACACGCTTTCCTTGCTGAATATAAAGAAAATCACAGCGCCTATATAGACCTTATTATTAATGAAATGCTTCCTAAAATAGCCGAGGAAAAACTGGCAGACTATATTGATGCCTTCCTTGAAACGGGATACTTCTCTGTTGAGGAAACCGAACGTATTATGGAAGCCGGTAAAAAATACGGACTACAGGCTAAAATTCACGTAAACCAGTTTACCGCTATTAAAGGTATTGAAGCCTGTGTGAAGTATGATGCCCTTAGTGTAGACCATCTTGAAATTGTAACAGATGAGGATATAGAAGTATTAAAAGGTACTAAAACAATGCCTGTGGCACTGCCTACCTGTTCTTTCTTTATCAGTATACCTTATACTCCGGCACGTAAAATGATGGAAGCAGGACTACCACTGGCACTTGCTACCGATTTTAACCCCGGTACTACTCCGTCAGGAAACATGAACCTTGTAGTGGCTACTGCCTGTATCAAAATGAAAATGACACCGGAAGAGGCCATAAATGCAGCAACCATAAATGGTGCTTATGCCATGGATTTATCAAAAACACATGGTAGCATCACTAAGGGTAAAAGAGCTAATCTTATCATAACCCAACCACTTACCTCCTATTATCAGTTACCTTATGCTTTTGGCAGTAACCTTATAGACACAGTAATCGTTGAAGGAAAAGTTATAAGCTAAACCAAAATAAAAAAGGAGCCTATATAGGCTCCTTTTTTATTTTATAACTGTTACTACTTATTACCTTAAAGTAAAAGTATCGTTTGCAACAAGTTTATCTTTATCAAAAAGATTTACGTGGTAAAGACCTTTTTCAAAGTCAGACCCTGAAAGGATTTCTGTTACTGTAACAGTCTTGTTCTCATAAATAGCATTTGTAACAAAGCTGTAAGTAAGGGTATAGTCACCAAAAGTTTCGGTTTGTTTCTCACCAAGAACATTATTTTTACTGTCAATTACCTGTACATAAAACATTCTGTTACCAGTTTGAGCCACTTCGTTAGCAGCAATTGTAAACGATATTTTAAGTTTGTCTACACGTCTTGCTTTATCTGTAGCAACAAGTTTACCTGAGTTTCTTTCTTTAAATGCTTCAGCAGTTAAATTAACGATAGAAAGTTTAGAAGCTTTCTCTGTAATTTTCATATTTTGTGCAACAAGAGTATCATTGTACTGTCTTGTTTCGTTTAGTGCGGTTGCAGTACTGTCACGTTCTACAGTAAGCATTTCATTTTGCTCTTTAAGCGCTTTGTTTTCAGCAAGCAGGTTATCCATCTCGCTTTTTAGCTTAAAATAGCTGTTCTTGTATTTTTGTAAAGAAGCAACATCACCTTCAGACTTTTTAACCTGCGCAATAAGTTCTTCAATTTTTGCACGTTCAGCTTCAAGTTCGCTTTTTAAACCGGAGTTATCAGCAATAGCAGCATCATAACTTGCTTTAGCGCTCTCAAGATCACTAAGAAGCTGGTCTTTTTCAGAGATATACTGCTTTTCTGTTGCCTCATTGTCGGTGCTCATTTTGTACATGTACGCAAGGCTACCAACTAGTAATATGGATAGTATTACTATAATCGCTTTTAAACTAGAGTTACTTTTTTGTTGTTCCATTATTTATTAAATTGTTTTTGCCAAATTTATACATATTTTAATTCTATGGGTTCATTTTAACGAAATTTTATAGGAAAATAGTATTTTTGAATCGTATTATTATTGTATGGAAAATATCATAAGGTTTACAGCCACAGACTTATCTAAATATACCTCACACCGCAGTGGGGAGATTAAATTTGGTGAGCGTATGCTTACCATTCCAAAGGACGAAAAAACCTTTGAATTTCTTAAATCATGCGAAGCCAACTATGTTATTTTGGGCGTGCCCGAAGACTTAGGTGTTCGTGCTAACTTTGGTCGTGCAGGAGCTTCATCGGCATGGGAAAGCGCCATAAAAGCCATTGTTAACCTTCAGCATAACAAATTCAGTAAAGGGAATAAAGTAATTATTCTTGGACATATTGATGTTACTGATGCCATGAGGGAATCCGAAGGCTTAAATATAAACGAAAAGGAAGACCGTAAAAAGCTCTCTCAACTGGTAGAGAAAATTGACAAGGAAGTTTCTCATATTGTGGGCCGAATTATAACAGCAGGTAAAACACCTATTATTATTGGCGGAGGGCACAACAATGCCTATGGTAATATAAAAGGTACTGCACTGGCAAACGGAAAACCTGTAAATGCTATTAACTTTGATGCCCATACTGATTTCCGTCAGTTGGAAGGCCGTCATAGTGGTAATGGGTTCTCCTACGCCATGGAAGAAGGTTTCCTTAAAAAATACTACATTTTCGGGTTGCATGAAAATTATGCCTCAAAAGGTGTAATGGAGAGTATTAAGAAACTAAGCGAACGTGTACGCTATAACACTTACGAGCAAATTGCCGTAAGGAAAGAAAAAAGCTTTAGTGACGAGATGGCACATGCCCTCGGCTATATTGAAGATGAAAAATTTGGTATAGAAATAGACCTCGACTCCCTGCCTAATGTTGCCAGTAGTGCCATGACACCCAGCGGATTTAGCATAGAAAAGGTAAGACAGTTTATACATTACTTCGGGAAAAACAAAAATGCAGCCTACCTGCATCTTTGTGAAGGAGCCCCGGCGTTAGACAATGAAAAGAACAGCCATTTAACAGGAAAGCTTATCGCTTATCTGGTAACCGATTTTATTAAAGCTAAAAACGGAGAGTAACACTAATTTTATTTAACGTACCTTTGCAGCGCACCCGGTAAACTTTAATCGGGCAAGCTTTTTTATATGATGAAATTCAGCGACTTAAATTTACACCGAACTATACTCCAAGCTATTAGTGATGAAGGCTATGAAAGCCCTACCCCTATACAGCAACAGGCAATCCCTGCCGTTTTAGATGAAAAGGACCTTGTGGGTACGGCACAAACTGGTACAGGTAAAACTGCAGCCTTTGCCATACCTATGATTAATATGTTGCACCCTATTGTAGGTTCGGCCAAGAAAAGAAAAAACATCAGGGCTTTGGTAATCACACCAACACGCGAATTGGCGTTACAGGTGGGCGAAAGCTTTGAAAATTATGGTAAATATACCAATATACGTCAGTTAACCGTTTTTGGAGGTGTTAATCAGGCACCACAGGTAGACCAGCTTAAAAAAGGAGTTGATGTACTTATTGCAACTCCGGGAAGGCTTTTGGATCTTCACAAACAGGGGTTCATAAATCTGGATCACCTGCACTTTTTAGTACTTGATGAAGCCGACCTAATGCTGGACATGGGCTTTATTAACGATGTAAAAAAGATTATCAAACTTACACCCGATAACAGGCAGACATTATTATTCTCGGCTACAATGCCATTACCGATACGTGAACTGGCTGATAGTTTCCTAACAGATCCTAAGTATGTTTCAGTAGCACCTATATCAAGCACTGCCGAACTGGTTAAGCAACAGCTTTATTTAGTAGATAAAGCAGACAAACGTAAACTGCTTTATCACCTTATACGCAACGAGAACCTTAAAAACGTATTGGTATTTACCCGTACCAAACACGGGGCAGACAATGTGGTTAAAGCGCTTAAAAAAAATGGTATTGAAGCCGGAGCTATACATGGCGATAAATCACAAAGTGCACGCCAGCGTATGCTTGATGGTTTTAAGAACAAAGAAATATCGGTTCTTGTAGCTACAGATATTGCTGCAAGGGGCATTGATATAGAAAGCCTTCCATTTGTAATAAACTTTGACCTGCCTAACATCCCCGAAACGTATGTACACCGTATAGGGCGTACGGGACGCGCAGGTAATTCAGGACTGGCAATATCGTTTTGCGGCCATGATGAACTTCCTTACCTAAAGGATATCGAAAAACTTATAAGGCTAAAAATCAAGGTTATTGACAATCATCCTTATCCCTATGGTAACCAGGAAAGTGAAACCAAAAAAGAAGAGGGTCAAAAACCCGATCTCAGAAATAAAAAGAATAAAGCCCAGAGTGGTAAATCAAAACCGGGGAGCAACAATACGAAATCAAGAAAATCGGAAGCTTCAAAGAAAAAGAAAAGACGTTGGTATTAAACCAGCGTTTTTTTATTTATATTTAAATCACTTATTATTAGTGATATGACTACACGTTTTGCCACAAAACAGGATGTAAAAGCCATTTACGGCTTTATAAACGAACTCGAGAATACCGTTTTTGATTATGGTGTTTTTGAACAGTATTATTTTGAAAATCTCGAAAACAAAAATTACATCTATATAGTGGTGACAGATGCCGTACAAAACGTTATTGGCTTTTGCAGTTGCCACGGTCAGTTACTGCTACATCATCTTAGCATGGTTTTTGAAATACAGGAATTATATGTTACCCCGGAATACCGTAACAATAAAGTGGGACGGTTTTTGCTGGAAACAATGGAAAGTCTGCTTAAAGAAAAGGGATACAACCTACTGGAGGTAACCTCTAACAAACGCAGGACGGAAGCACATCGTTTTTATATAAATAACGGTTTTGCCGATACCCATTTTAAGTTTACAAAAAGGTTGTCTTAACAAGTGTTTTTACCTTTTTGTAATATATAATCGGGAGATTAAGCTTAAATTTGATAACCAACTATAATTTTTACTTTTATGAAACCTGTATATCACTATGCCACCGTACTAAAAGCCATTGAAGAACTAAGGGAAAAAGGATTTACCGAAGATTTTAACTTACATGAAAACTGCTTGGTTTGCAACACCGATAAGTTTGAAGCAGAAGAATTTGAAATCTCTCATATATATTACTACGAAGGCGATAGCAATCCCGGAGATGAAGCTACCGTATATGGTATTGAATCTAAAAGCGGAATAAAAGGTATACTGGTAACAGGTGACGAACAGGACACCGACCCAATGTCAAAAAGCATTATAGACAAACTTTTGGTAAGCCGTAACAAACGCGACTAATCCATGAGGGCATACTGGATTTTTTTCCTTAGGGTAAATCTGATTAACTTTATTGTGAGTCTGGGTATGACTTTTAATAATATAATCATGCTACCTTTAATGTTGTGTACTTTCGGGATGGCTTTTGGCTTTTTCGGGTACTACTATTTTTATAAAAACGAACTTTATTTATACTATAATCTGGGGTTTACCAAACTTAAGCTAGGGATAATGACATTGGTTATCAATGCTATCATAGCCCTGCCCCTTTTTATTTTGCTATTGCTATTATCGTGAAACAAAGTCTTTCTGTATCGGGAATTATTAAACGTTTTGGAAATAAAACCGTTCTGGACAATACTTATATGCGTTGTGATACCGGAGAGGTTATTGGTATTTTCGGGAGAAACGGCAGTGGCAAATCTACGCTCCTTAAAGTCATTTTCGGGAGTGAAAAAGCCGATAGTATTTCTATTAGCATTAACGGAAGTTACTGCAAACCAAACGAGATTATTCCACAACAAAAAATTGCCTATTTACCACAGGATCCTTTCCTTCCGAAAAATAAAACCGTAAAAGATATTATCCCAATAGTATTACCTAACGGCAAACTGCAGGATAAACTGTTTTACAGGCCGGAGATTCATCATCTTAGAGATAAAAAAGTAGGTAGCCTTTCTATGGGGCAGTTACGTTATCTGGAACTGTTAATAGTTAGCCACCTACCCCACCCGTTCCTAATGCTCGATGAGCCTTTCTCTATGGTAGAACCTCTGTACAAAGAAAAAATAAAGGAACTGCTTACCGAACTGAAACAGGAAAAAGGCATAATTGTAACCGATCATTATTACCATGATATACTGGATATAAGTGATAAGAACCTATTGATAAAAGACGGTAAAATAATACCTATAGATAAACCTAAAGAATTAATAACCCACGGCTACCTAAGAGCCGTAAATCAATAACAATGAGAAATATTTTTGCTTTGGCATTAGCCATGTTTGCCGTAGTGGCAAAAGCTCAGGATGTAAAAGTAATGAGCTACAACATCCGTCTTGACGTAGCAAGTGACGGAGAAAACCGATGGGATAACCGTAAAGACATGCTTGCAGGGCAGGTACTTTTTTTTGAGCCCGATTTTATGGGTGTGCAGGAAGCACTACCACACCAAATGCAGTATCTGGACAGCGCACTGGTTCAATACGACCACATAGGTGTAGGTCGTGACGATGGTAAAAATAAAGGTGAATTCTCGGCTATATTCTATAACAAGTCAAAATACAAAATGTTGGAAAATCATACCTTCTGGCTATCTGAAACTCCTAATATTCCATCTAAAGGATGGGATGCTGCCTATAACCGTGTTTGTACTTACGGACTGTTTGAAAACAACAAGACCAAACAGAAAATATGGATATTTAATACCCATTTTGACCACGTAGGCAATGTTGCACGTACAAACAGCGTTAAAATGATAACCGATAAAATTAAGGAAGTAAATAACGACAATCTTCCTTTTGCTGTTACCGGTGATTTTAATCTGGAGGAAAACACCGAAAGTATTAAGCTGATGTCGTCAATACTTAACGATTCAAAAAAAGTAGCTAAAATGGTTTTTGGTCCTGATGGTACATTTAATGCCTTTGAATTCCATAAACCAGTAACCAACAGGATAGATTACATATTTGTACCTCAAAAAGGGGTAAAAGTTGTAAAATATGCCGTTTTAAGCGACTCTAAGAATTGTAGATATCCGTCAGACCACTTACCGGTATATGTGGAGCTAAAAGTAAAATAAACATGAAAAAACTATTGTTCATAGGAGCTTTACTCATTATATCCTGCAAGGAAGGTAATGCTCCTGTGAATAATGATACCTATACCATAACCGACAAACAATGGATGGCTGATTCCATTGGAAAATATGATGCCACCCGACCACGCTTTAATGATTTATATGGTAGGTGCAACTTTATAATTGACAGCACTAATACTGTTTATTTCTATACTAAAGCACCTACTTATAGCAACGATTGTTTAGGCGTGGATTTCCAACCGGGTAAAACACCATTTATAAATCTTTTCCCCGATGACTTAATAAGGGTTGACAGTAAAATAATAGACCATTTTATAGAGCTGAATATAGTTAATGGTGATATGGACCCTATTACAAAACAACTGAATACTTTAGCCATTGCAACTCCAAGCGGTACTTTTAATTCCCCTTTACTTACAAACATACTTACCAAAATCACTACAAGTAAAAACAAGCCCTTGTGGATTGTTCGCCCCCTAACTCAGGAAGAAAGCATTGTACTTAAGTATAAAACACAAGACCGAACCGGAATTATATACGACCCACATTTGATTGAATGGGATACTACTAAAATCTACTTTGAAGAATACTGGCCAATACTACCATAAGCGATGAAGAAAATAATATTCATATTGTTTGTTATTCTAGGTAGTTGTAAGGAAGCAAAGCATACTGATGAAAAAGATGTTACTTATTACACTACCGAAGCTATACAGGAAAAAAATGAAAGAGAGTACTTGGTAAAACTTAAAGAATTTCGTGATAAAGATTCAGGCGGTATTGAGCCTGTATTAATACCTTATTTTTATGATGATCAATTCTATTCCAATCATAATTTTATAATCGACTCCCTTAACAATATATACTACCATTACAGACTTGAATCATATATATCTGTTATTTGTGCCACCGGATTGGCTGAAGGGCCTTTTCCTGCACCATATATACAGCTTCAACCTGAAAGAATCATTGATGTAACCGATAATATCGAAACTTTCTTAAAATCGAGAGTTATGGATTCAATTAAAAATGAAGAAGAAACCTATATTTTTATCGGTTCACAAAAGGATTCTTTTCAGTCTCCTGCAATAGATAAGTTATTCCTTAATTTCAATCCTGACTATAGAAATCGATTTATTCTTTGTCGCAGGACTACAGAGGAAGAAAATATAGTATTACAATACAAAAAAAGCGGAGAGCCTTATAATCCTGATACCATAAAATGGAATCCTGATTTAACCGCTATCCAAAAATAAAAAAATCCCGGTAGTGCCGGGATTTTTTTATTTATTCTTCTATTATTACTCTTTCGGTTTTTGGTATCACCGTTATACTATATGGAGCAGTAAGTGCCATAGTTACGTTTTCTCCCGGTTCAGGTTTACTGATATTTACTTTTACAGTAGCAACATTCCCTTCAACCATAACACTACGTACACCTATGCTGTAACCTCCTGACGATTTTTGCCCCAAAAACAGGGCTACTACGTTATTCGTATCAAAATCAACATGAGGAGCATCCCCCAGGTTCAGCTCACTGTATAACGATTGTAAATCATCCTGGTTGGTTATAACCATATCAGAACGCTGCTCCCTACCACCGTAGGCAGATTGTTGTAGAATTTCAAAGCTCACTATACCTGTAGCATTAATATTATTTACAATGTTAATTCGGCATCCGGTTACTACCAAAAGTACGATAAAAAGGCTGGCTAGTTTTTTCATTATTTGTGTTTTAAGGCTTTTTTATATAATCTTTCGTATAAAGGTACGATATTCTGAATATCAAACTCCTGAGCTACTTTTAGGGCGTTGTTTTTAAATTTAAGCAATATCTCGTCATCTTCCAAAATAGAGATTGCCCTTTTTGCCATAGTCTCTACATCACCAACATCGGCAAGATAGCCGGAATAGCCTTCCCTATTAACCTCCGGTAAACCTCCCGTATTACTTGATATTACCGGAACCCCGTTTGCCATAGCTTCAAGTGCTGCAAGACCGAAGCTCTCGGTTTCAGACGGTAGAAGGAACAAATCGCTAAAACATAAAATTTCATTGATCTCACTACTATTACCAAAAAAGATTACTTTATCAGCAAGCCCTAATTCATCACATAGCTTCTCTGCAGGTTCTTTTTCAGGTCCGTCACCCACAAGCATCAGCTTGGCAGGCATTACCTTTTGTATTTCGTTAAATATCCTTATTACATCAGGTATACGCTTAACCTTCCTGAAGTTACTGATGTGTGTAATGATTTTTTGTTTTTCGGTAGCCATCATCGAACGGTGACACGGAGAGTTTTCCTCCAGTTTCTTCTTGTCTACCTCTATAAAGTTAGGGATAACCTCAATATCCCTTTTAATATCAAACAGTTTGTAAGTATCATCTTTTAAAGCCTGAGATACTGATGTTACCACATCACTGTGATTAATACTGAAACTTACTGCCGGCTTATAGAACGGGTGGTTACCCACAAGGGTAATATCGGTACCGTGAAGTGTGGTTACCATAGGGATTTTAATTCCCTGTTCCTTTAGCATCTTTTTAGCCATATACCCTGCATAAGCATGTGGTATGGCATAGTGCACGTGCAGTAGTTCTATACCGTGAAGCTTTACCATATCTACCAGTTTACTGGAAAGTGCCAGTTCATAAGGTTGATAATGGAACAAAGGATATTCCGGAACGTGTACTTCGTGATAATGTAAGTTAGGATTCAATAAGGCAAGGCGCACGGGCTGACTGTAAGTAATAAAGTGTATTTCGTGACCGCGGCGTGCCAGTTCCAAACCAAGTTCGGTAGCGACAACTCCACTACCTCCAAAGGTTGGATAACAAACTATAGCGATTTTCATATAAGATTTAAACTAAATAAAGAGTAACGAAATTAAATAAAAAAAACGGTCGGAACCGTCTTTATAAAGAAATTAACGTAATAATTACCCTAATAAAAATTATTTTGATTTTAAATTGGCTTCATATAAATCAATCCACTGATGTGGTGTCATTTTAGAAACCAGTTCTCCTATAAGTTCAAACGGAATGTTTTCGGGCTTTTTGAAGCGTATACAACTCTTCCCCATATCCAGTTTGGTTTTAACATGTTTGGGATATTCGAACACAAACCAGTCATAAAGCTTCTTATCAGCATATACGCCCATGTGGTACAAGGCCACAAAGTTTTTTTGGGAAGCAATACTCATAAAAGGTAACGGCAGCTTAGGGTCACAATGATATCCCGGTGCATAGATCGAATGTGGCACTACCCACCCTATCATACCATACGAAATACCTTCCTGAAAACCCTTAGGCAAATTGCTTACAATAGTCTCACGAAGTTTCTCCATTACAAGCCTTCTCTCTTCAGGGATGGCTTTTAGGTATTCTTCCACACTGTCAGCTTTATACTGCATATCCTTAGGTTTTTATAGTTTATGACTATTTTATAACTGCGTCCTGTATTATTTTCTGGATATCTTCCCTTATATTTTCTTTAGAGAGTTTGTTCTCCTTTGCCTCAGGGTACGTTCTGTTAGACAGGAAAACATACACCACTCCGTTTACAGGATCGGCCCATGCCATGGTTCCTGTAAAGCCTGTATGTCCAAAACTCGATTTTGAAACACAGTCGCACGTAGGTCCCGGATTCTCGATTTGAGGTTTATCTAAACCAAGTCCTCTCCTATTACCTTCCTCACAACCGTAGCAGGTATTAAAGGTATCAAAAGTTTCCTGAGAAAAGAAACGGTGTCCGCCATACTCTCCTCCGTTAAGGTACATCTGCATAATCTTTGCAACGTCAAGGCTGTTAGAAAACAGTCCGGCATGACCGCCTACACCATCTTCCATTGCCGCCCCCATATCGTGTACATAGCCTTGTATGGTTTGGTAACGGAAGTAATTATCTATCTCAGTAGGCGGAATAAGGCTCATATCCCATTTTCGCAGTGGGTTATATGTAGTATGTGCCGCGCCTAATGGCTTGTAAAATTCATCTTCACTTAACACTGCAAGACTTTTTTTGTTAAGCCTTTCAAGGTAGGTTTTAAGCAGGATAAAAGTAAAATCACTATAGCGGTATTTCTTTTCTGTAAGTAATTTACTATCGGCTATTCGCTGCACAATAGTATCAGGGTAATCTTTTCTAAGATAAAGCATCTCTGCCACCTGATTCGGGAATTCCGGCGAATAGGCATCTCTGTAATATTTTTGTGACGGATGATTAGTACTGTCAAGCGTTGCTACATAAAAAGGCATCCAAGGCTGGAGACGCGCCTGATGTAGTAGCATGTCTTTTAGTATAATATCCTTTTTATCGGTGTTTTTAAACTCGGCAAGCATATCACCCAGTTTGGCATCCATTTTTATTTTACCCTTATCATACAACTGCATTACGTGTGGTAATGTTGATAGTATTTTGGTAAGCGAAGCCACATCATAAGTATCGGCATTAGTAACAGCGGTATTCTTTTCATAAGTATGATAACCGTATGATTTTTGGTACACCACTTTCCCGTTACGGGCAACAAGCACCTGTAATCCCGGTGCCATATTACCATCTATCGCCTTTTGGGCTATAAGATCTATTTGTGTTAGCCTTGCAGCATCCATACCGGCATTCCCCGGAGTAGTGAAGCCCAGCCTGTGTACAGTTTCGGTATCAATCCCGGTATTTACCTTATACATACTGTTTATAGAAACAGGCAATTTCCCTTTAGCTCCCACAGCACCAAAAATAACCTCGGCAGCCACAGTTTCAGCTATTGTATTGTTTTGATAAGCCAGTACCACACTCTTAATATTACTGAAGTCCTTTATTTGCATAAGCGCATAAGGCTTTACAAATGCGGCAAGTATAACCGGTCTTTCATTAGCTATAGCCTGTATCCAGTTCAGTTCTTCCTGCTTAAAGTTATGATTTTTCCAGGCACCGTCTGCTTTATGGAAACCAATAATTACCTTGGTAATATCCTTTAGTTTTTCCTTATAAAGCGGTAATGATTCCTCTTCAAGAATAGTGACATCGGCATAAGCCTGTAGTTTCTCTACAAAGTCATCATTATCTGCATCACCCATTTTGATGTAAGCAATCTTTTCATTCTCAAGGCTGCGAACAGGTAATATATTATCTTCGTTCTTAAATACGGTTACCGCATTTTCGTATAACTGATAATTTAAATCGTCGTAAGCATAATCATTAAGATCTGAATACAGATGATTCAAATCTATAGGCTTGTATTTGTTAAGCCCTGCCCTGTATTTATAGGCTAATATCTTTTTAACCGAATAAGCCAGCCTTTGCTCGCTTAGTACACGGTTAGCATAGGCTTCCTTAAACTTTTCTATTGCAAGTGGTACATTCTCTGCAAATAGTAATACATCATTACCTGCTAAGAAAGCCTCAAGATCTATCTCGCCCGGTTGCATGTAATCACTGGCGCCTTTCATATTAAGAGCATCGGTAAATATAAGTCCGTCATAACCCATTTCGTTTTTCACGATATTGGTTATCACATTATAAGATAGTGATGTTGGATAATTCTCGGTAGCCTCAATACTTGGTACATTAAGGTGAGCCACCATTATACTGGCAAGCCCTTCTTTAAACAGTTTTTTATACGGATAGAACTCTAAGTTTCTTAAACGTTCTTCGGTGAACGGAAGGTATGGTAATGAGTAATGCGAATCAGAAGCTGTATCGCCATGCCCCGGAAAGTGTTTCCCTGTTGCATACACACCCTGACTCTGCAGGCCTTTCATAAGGGCAAGAGCCCTTTCGGTTACATTTTCCTTATCTTCTCCAAAAGAACGGTTACCGATAATAGGGTTTTCGGGATTTACATTGATGTCTAACACCGGAGCAAAATTGAAGTGGATTCCCATTCTGCGGGACTGCATCCCCATTTGCTCGCCCATTTTTTCAATAAGACGCATATCCTGAACAGCACCAAGCGTCATATTCCACGGATAGCGGTAAGTAGAATCAAGCCTCATACTCAATCCCCATTCTCCGTCTATACCTATAAAAAGAGGTGTTTTAGCTGATGCCTGATAGCGGTTGGTAAGCTTTGCCTGCCTAACCGGACCTCCCTGAAAAAATATGAGTCCGCCTACTTTATAATCCTTAACAAGCTTTTCTACTTCCTGCACATGGGTTTCATCCTTATTGGAATATGCGGCTACCATAAACAGTTGTCCTACCCTTTCTTCAAAACTCAGCGAATTATAAACACTGTCGGCCCATTTTCGTTCGGCTTCTGTTTTATAATAGGTAAAGTCGGGATTGTGCTGCGCAAAGGCAACTTTTATAGTAAGAAGAAAAAGTATCGTGTAAAACCTCATTAAATATCTGCTTTTTAAAATAACAAAATCATCACTATACTGGCGTAGAATGATGATTTACATACTAATATCAGTCCTTTTTAAAAGAAACGACTGTGCCAGCTCTCTCCTGCAGGTACCTCCCAATAATCCTGCCATTCTCCTACGGTATTCACAAGATTATTAAAAACGATGGTATTAGCGGAAACCGACTTGGCTTTTGCCATTTTCCTGAACTCTATAAGCGGTTTGTGAGTAATATGCTCACCCTGCTTAAAGGTTACATTCATTTTATCCAGCAAGTCTACATCGTACTTCTTTTCAAGCTCCTGTATAAAATGCACTGATGCATCAATAGAACAGCCCGTTGCCGACTGATTATCCTGATTAACAGCAAGAATAATAAACCTGTTGTATTTTATCTGATAAGAAGCTTCCAGGCCTGAGCCGTGTGCTGCCCAGTTGCCTATGAAAACTTTTAATGCCTCATCTATTTCGGAAATCTCTTCGTCAGAGAATTTCCTGTTTGACTGATAAATCCAAACTCTGGATTCTTCAGGTAGTGTATCAAAGGGAACGTACATAATTATTTTTTATAAATCCTTCGCGTTGGCAATTAGTTCTGCCACATCCATTACTTGAACATTCGCTTCCCTGTTCTTCGCTTTAACACCGTCGGTTAACATGGTATTACAAAACGGACAGCCCGCTGCAATAATCTCAGGGTTAGTTTCAAGGGCATCTTCTGTCCTTTCAACATTCACATCCTTATTCCCCTTTTCAGGCTCTTTAAACATCTGTGCGCCACCGGCACCACAGCAAAGCCCGTTACGACGGGAACGTTTCATTTCAACCAGTTCGGCATCCAGCTTCTCTATAAGGTCGCGTGGTGCTTCATATACATTGTTTGCCCTCCCCAGGTAGCATGGGTCATGAAAAGTGATTTTCTTACCCTTAAACTGGCCACCTTCAATTGTAAGTCTGCCTTCATCTAAAAGCGACTTTAAAAACTGGGTATGGTGAACCACTTCATACTTACCTCCTAAACCGGGATATTCATTTTTAATCGTATTAAAACAGTGCGGACAAGCAGTTACAATTTTCTTAACCTCATAACCGTTTAGTACCTCGATATTCATCATGGCCTGCATTTGGAAAAGAAACTCGTTACCGGCTCTTTTTGCAGGATCTCCGGTACAGCTTTCTTCTGTACCTAATACTGCAAACGAAACATTAGCCTGATTAAGTATCTTAACAAATGCTTTAGTTATTTTTTTTGCCCTATCGTCAAAGCTGCCTGAGCAACCTACCCAAAATAAAACTTCGGGTTGTTTACCCTGGGCCATCATTTCGGCCATTGTTGGCACTGTTAAATTTTCCTGACTCATATCTTATTCGTGTTTGCCATCATCAAAAACCTGGATGGTAACTTCTTTTTCTACTAAATCTGTAAATTTTCCTCTGTAACGTGTAGCCTTAACAAGGTGGTTATCTATCCAGTGATAGTTACCTCCCCTTGGTTTGCCCATTAGCATACCGTGGTATTTAAAGCCGTGTTTTTTTAACCATTCTTCGGTTACGGAACGATGCTCTTCGGTACGTGATGTGAAAAAGAAAATCACGTGTCCTTCATCATACCATTTATTAAGGGTAACTAAAGCATCCGGATACACCTCGGCAGTTGCCATTCTTTCAGGCTCTTCATTAGGTATATCATCACAAATAGTACCATCAATATCAATAAGATAGTTTTTTATATCCGGAGGAAGTACCGGACTCAAATGCTCTCCATTAATAGTTAACGGGAGTAAATTTTTGTCTATTTCTTCTTTTTTCATTATGCTTCGTCTTTCCAGTTTAACCTATCCATCTGGCTGTATTGCCATGGCGCACCGTTGTTCTCCACATTGGTCATCATATTGTTAAGCTCTGTTGGCGCAGCGCTTTGTTCCATTACAAGATACCTTCTCATATCCATGATAATAGAAAGAGGGTCTATGTTAACAGGGCAGGCTTCAACACAACCGTTACAGCTAGTACAAGCCCAAAGTTCTTCCTGAGTAATATAGTCATTAAGTAATGATTTACCATCATCTATAAATGTACCGTTATTAGCATCGATATTCTTACCTACTTCTTCTACCCTGTCTCTTGTATCCATCATAATCTTTCTTGGCGAAAGTTTCTTGCCTGTAAGGTTTGCAGGACATGAAGAGGTACATCTACCACACTCGGTACAGGTATAGGCATTCATTAACTGAACCCAGTTTAAATCCTGTACATCGCTCGCACCAAACTTAACCGGAGCCTCGGCAGCATCCCCTGCAGGAGCAGCAAACGGATCAGCATTAGGGTCCATCATCAGCTTAACCTCATTAGTAACCGATTCCAGGTTATCAAACTGCCCTTTAGGTTTAAGGTTGGCATAAAATGTATTAGGGAAAGCTAATAGTATATGTAAGTGTTTAGAGAAATAAAGGTAATTCATAAATATAAGAATACCTGTAATGTGCATCCACCATGCAGCTCTTTCGATAATCATTACAGTACCTTGGCTCATTCCATTGAATATTGGCTCTATGAACTGAGATATTGGGAACGAACCTGCAACAATATAATGCTCGGCACCTGCCATTTGCAAATGATAATCGGCAGCATTCATAGTAAGGAACAATAACATTAGTACCGTTTCAAAGTAAAGGATAATATTACCGTCACTTTTAGGCCAGCCTTTAAGGTCACCATGAGCAAAACGCCATAGCTTAATTATGTTTCTCCTGATATAGAATATTGTAACAGAAACAATAACACCCAGTGCCAGTATCTCAAAAAATCCTATAAGTATATTGTAAAAGCCTCCCATAAATGAGAATAGCCTGTGGGTACCAAAAATACCGTCTATAATAATTTCTAAAAGTTCAATATTTATAACAACAAACCCCACATAAACGATAATGTGCAATATACCGGCAACCGGCCTTCTAACCATTTTAGATTGCCCAAGGGCTATTCTTGTCATGTTAGCCCAGCGTTCCTTAGGGTTATCGGTACGATCTATATCCCTGCCCAGTTTAATATTCCTGATCAGTTTTTTTATATTACGCGCAAAATAACCAAAGCCTGCGGCAAGTATAAGTACAAAAAGTATATTGTCTATATAGCTCATGTTATTGTAGGGTGATTATGTTATATATACCTTATTTCCTTTATTCTTTTGTTTCGTTGTAAGGCGTTGCTTTCTTTCCGAAAACTGAGAAATGCACATAGCGTTTCGGGTTGTTTTTAAAGTCGGCAAGCAGCTCTTTAAGTTCGTTTGAGGCATCTGTAAGGTTATTATACATGGCCTCATCTTTCATCAGTTTACCTAATGTACCTTTACCTGCCTGTACATCGGCAAGCATTTTATCTACATTATCAAGTGAGTTTTCCAGTTTTCTTACTGCCTCACCTATGTTTGCATTATTAATAGTGTCACTAATTTTAGCGAAGTTTGCCGAAGCCGTTTCCATATTGGTAAGTGTACCATTGATTTTAGACTTATTTTCAGACAACATCCCGTTAAGCGTGTGTGAAGCATCGTTAAACTGCTCCATAGTCTGCCTCATCTCTGCAATAGCTATTCTTAGGTTATTTTGTGTCTTTTGGTCCATAACCTGGTTAATGCTTGTTAAAAGACTATCAGCACTTACCACTGTAGCCTCCACCTTGCTTTGAAGCGGCCCCAGTTTTTCGGTTACCATATCAATAGTACCCGGCTCTACTCCTGCTGTAAGAAAATCTCCGTTTTCGGCAGCTACAGGATTGTTCATATCCGGCGCTATAGCAATTTTTCTCCCTGCAATTAAGCCTGGTGAATACAAAACGGCACGACTGGTTTTTGAAATAGGAAAATCAGTATCTACCTGCATTTCTACTTTAAGTTTACCGGTTTCTTTATCTATTGTTATACCATGCACCTTACCTACAGCAAGGCCGTTTATAGTTACCTGTGCAGAAGGAGATAAATCTTCTACATTATCATATACAACATAATATGTTTTGTAAGAATTAAACAAATCCTTACCGTTTAAGAAGCTAAAGCCCCAAATAAACAATAAAACAGCACCTATAACTAATATTGCCGTTTTAACTTCTCTCGTTACTTTCAAAACTGATTATTTTAATAAAAAACAAATGTAGGATAAATAAATAATTTTAATGCTAATTTTATTTTAAAGCTTCACTAACAGATATCTTTTTACCATCCTTAAAGGCTACTAAAAATGCATCTTTATACCCCTTATCCTTAGCTTCACTCAACAGGTTTTTAGCCTCATTATAATCGGAAACCTCTCCATAATAATAGCGTACCATTTTACCATCTTTAAGCTTACTTATATTGTTAAGTCCTTTAAAGTTAGATGGTGTAGTAGCAAGATCTGTAGTGCTTGCAGAAATCTGGACCTTAAACACAGCCCCATTTTTAGCTGGTTGCGGAGTGGTTTTCACACTATCGTTATCATTACTTTTAGGAGCAGTTTTTACTAACGAACTACCGCCTGAAGAAAAATGTTCTTTTTTATATTTGATTATACTTTTTGCAATAGATTCTGCCATATCTTTTTTTCCTTTATCAGAATTAAGATATGCCCCTTCTGATTTATAGGATATAAATCCCATTTCAATTAATATACCCGGCATAGCTATACCATGAAGCACCCAAAAAGGAGCATCTTTAACTCCCCTGTCATTACGCTTTAAACCACTTGTAAAACCCTGTTGTACTGCAACAGCAGCTTCAAAGCTTTCCTGCCTGTATGCTTCCTGCATCAGCTTAATAGCAATAAGAGTTTCGGGATTATTAGGGTCAAAATTTTTATACACCTCTTTATTATCTTCCAGGTCTACCACAGCATTCTCCTTTTTTGCCACCTCAAGGTTAGAAGCGTTTTTGGTTAAACCCATAATAAAAGTCTCAGCTCCGTGTGCTGTCCTTTTAGCCTCGGCATTACAGTGAATAGAAACAAACAGGTTTGCATCGGCCTTATTGGCAATCATCGGCCTATCCTTAAGTTCTATAAATACATCTGTTTTACGGGTGTATATAACCTCTATATCACTTTCTTTCTCCAGTATTTTTCCTACTTTCAAAGCGACATCAAGTACAATATTTTTTTCTATATATCCACCATAGCTGGCACCATAGTCTTTACCCCCGTGGCCTGCATCAAGTACAACTTTAAATTTTTGGCTTCCCTGTCCGTAACCGGTTGTAAACACCATTATAAACAGAAATAGCCCAAGCATTTTTTTTATGTCCCCTTTCATTATCTTCTTGTTATTGTTCAGCTTAGGTTTATAATAAGATTTAGCAATTTTTTTTGGCAAAATTATTGTATGTTTGACACTTCAAAAAGTAAGCCATATTTTTACAAAAATAGCATTAAAACCGTTGCGCACAAACTTATTTCATATCGTTTTATCAGTAATTTTCCTAACAGTTATGAGTTGGAATTCTCATGCACAGGAAATTCGTAAAGAAGGAAAAGAGATACCTGCTGAAAATAAGGAAACTACCGAAATAGCTGAACCTAAACCTGATGACACTCTTAAAGTATTAATACAGGAGCCCGTTAAAGCGGTTGAAAACGATACTAATAAGAAAAACGGCGCAATTAATGACATTATTAAACGTAAAGCTTCAAAATATGAGGGGTACGACATGCGTACCAATATAGGTACCCTTTATGATAATGCCGAAATTGAGTATCAGGATATGCAGCTTAAAGCAGGTGTTATTAAGTACAATAAGGTTACCAATGAGGTTTTTGCCGGACGAATGAAAGACTCTACCGGAGCATATTCTCAATACCCTTACTTTAAACAGGGCAGTCAGGTTATTGAAGCCGATTCTATACACTTTAACACAATTACTAAAAAAGCACGTGTTTGGAATACCCGAACAGACCAGGGTGAATTTAGGGTTAAAGGCGAAATCACAAAAAAGGAAAACGACTCCACATACTACATAAAAAATGCCCATTTTACCACTTCTAAAGACATAGAAAATCCGGATTATGAATTTAGAACTGATAAAATTAAGCTAGTTCCTAATAAAAAAGTTGTTGTTGGGACAACAGTAATGTGGATTCAGGATGTACCTACCCCCATTATACTCCCTTTTGGTTATTTCCCAATGACAAAAGAAGCCGAATCCGGCTTTATAGTACCAACTTTTGGAGACAATAACAATCAGGGATACTTTTTACAAAACGGTGGTTACTATTTTGCTATAAGCGATTATATGGACTTAGCCGTTACGGGTGACTACTATACAAACGGAAGTTACGGTTTAAGAGGACAGTCAAACTACGCTAAACGATATAAATTCAGGGGTAATGTAAATGTGCGTTTTGAAAATATTGTGCAAAGTGAACGCGGTTTCCCCGATTATTCTCGGGCAAGACAATACAATATACAGTGGTCGCACAGTCAGGACTCAAAAGCAAATCCAAACTCTAGGTTTTCTGCGAGTGTCAACTTAGGTAGTAGCCAGTACTTCAGGCAGTCGTTAAATACGGTAAACGTTGGCTCGAGTCTTAACAATACCCTGAGTTCGTCTATAAGTTATTCTAAAACGTTCCAAACCGTACCGCAGGTAAACATGTCGCTAACGGCAAGGCATTCTCAAAATACCAATACCGAAACCATTACAATGAGCCTTCCTACACTACAAGCCAGTGTAGACAGGATATTCCCGTTTGCATCGGCAGACGAACCTAAAAAAGGCTTTATTAAAAACATTAACCTTCAATATAACCTTAGAGGTGAAAACAGCGTAAACACTACCGACTCCCTTTTCTTTAAACCTCAAATGTTTAAAGATATGAGAACAGGTTTACAACATAGTATACCTATAAGTACCAACTTTAAGGTGTTTAAATATTTTAGTGTTTCTGCTGGTACAAACTTTCAGGAAACATGGGTATTGAATACCATTAACAGAGAATATAACTTTACCAGTGGTAAAGTAGAAACGACAGATCTTAAAGGTTTTGATTCGTACAGAACTTATAATTTTACCTCAAGTATAGGTACAACTATTTATGGTACGTTTAACTTTAACCCAGATGGTAAAATACAGGCAATACGCCACGTAATAAGACCATCGGTATCTTACAACTATACTCCTTCTTTCGATCAGTATTATGACACTTACAATACTGATGCAACACAAAATGAAAATTACGAAAAATATTACAGCCGTTTTGAGGGTGGTCTTTTTGGTGCTCCGGGCAGAAACACCTCAAACAGTATAGGACTTGGTGTTAATAATACCTTTGAAGCTAAAATGCGAAATGATGATGAAACATCAGACGAGCCTAAAAAAGTAATGCTGCTTAACAACCTTAATTTCACAACAAACTATAACATTGCTGCCGATTCTCTTGCATGGTCACCTTTAAGAATAACCGGTGGTACAGCGCTATTTAATCAAAAACTTAACGTGAACTTTGGTGCCTCTCTGGATCCTTATGCCTTAGACAATAGCGGAACCAGAATAGATACTTACAATATTAACAATGGTGGTAGTCTTTTTAGGTTAACAAATGCTAACCTTACATTAGGATATTCGTTTACAAGCCGTGGTGATTCGGGCTCTAAAAAGAACTCTGATAATCAAACAGCACGTAACGGTGGTCGTGAGGATGACCTTTTTGGTACAGGTACCGATATGGGCGACCAGAGACAAAGTATGTTTAGTGAAGACGAAGAAGATAAACCCGATAAAGCCGGGGGAACATTTTTTAATGCCGTTATCCCTTTTGATTTAAGACTTGCCTATTCACTTAATTACAATAACAGCAGGAGACAAAAGGAAATTACGGGTAATTCCCTAATGGTATCGGGTAATATAGATATTACTCCTAAATGGAAAATGGGCTTTTCTACCGGTTACGACTTTGTAAACAACGGTATAACATTTACTCAGCTTCGATTTGAACGCGATCTTTCCAGCTGGCGTATGGACTTTAACTGGGTCCCTAACGGATACAATAAATACTGGAGTTTCTTTATCGGTATTAAGTCATCAGTACTTAGCGATATTAAATGGGATAAACGCCAGGTACCAGACAGAACCGTAGGTAACTAATTAAGTTTTTATAATAATTAACTTTACTGCAAAAACCTTAAATCTGAAAAGCAGATTTAGCATTACCATATAGTATGAAAAAAATAATTTTTACAGATAAGGCACCTGCTCCTATAGGACCTTACAATCAGGCTGTACTAAGCGGCGATACACTTTACACATCAGGACAAATTGCCATTAACCCTGCAAACGGAGAACTGGTACTTGATGATATTGAAACTGAAACCAAACAGGTAATGGAGAACATGAAAGCGGTTCTTGAAGCGGCTGACATGACTTTTAGCGACGTGGTTAAGTCTACTATCTTTATTAGTGATATGAATAACTTCGGAAAAATAAACGGCGTATACAGCACTTATTTTGACGAAAAAACGGCACCTGCCAGAGAAACTGTTCAGGTAGCATGCCTTCCAAAAAATGTTAACGTAGAAATTTCTATGATTGCTGTGAAATAGCCTGTAAAAGTAGTTCTGCCGTGGCAGAATTTGTTGCAAGCGGCACATTGTGCACATCACACACACGTATAAGCATATTTATATCCGCTTCGTGAGCATGACTCGCAAGCGGATCTTTAAAAAAGAAAACCATTTGTGTTTTCCCTTCGGCTACCCTGGCGGCAATTTGAGCGTCGCCGCCCAGTGGTCCCGAAAGCATCTTATTTACTTTAAACCCGGCTTTTTCTGCCTTACTGCCCGTAGTACCTGTTGAAACAAGTTGTATATGCTCTTTATCCAAAAGAGGTTTATTCTTGTTTAAAAACTGTACCATTTCGGCTTTCATACCGTCGTGAGCAATAATAGCAATTTCCATAGTATAGAGTATATATTGTTAGTTTAACTTATGGTATTCAATAAGACCATCTATAGGTCTTCTCAATACATTACCAAGTTTAAGTCCGTTTTTAGATAATACCTCACCAAGTTCGGTTTTCAGGTAAAATGCAATCGAACCAACAAAGTGTACAGGCACTTCATGTGCATTGTCATACTGAGTGATATAGCAATCTACGAAAGTTTGCATTGCTTCAAAAATAATCCCTTTTATGAAACTATCATCCTTATGTTGAATTAAAAACTTAGCAAAAGTAGCAAGGTAAGCATTTGGATTTGGCTCCTTGTACAGGTTATGCTTAATTACATCCGGATCAAGGTTATATTCTGAAGCGAACAGTTTTGCTAGGTTTTCCGGCATTTTATTAAAATAATAAGCACGAATAAGATCCCTTCCAAAACGGTTACCACTACAGTCGTCCATAGCGATATAACCTAAAGACTGTACTTTTTGATGAAGTACTTCACCATCAAAGTAACTACAGTTAGAACCTGTACCTAATATACAAACAATAGATTTTTCTTTTGAAGGATTTGTTGCATAGGCAGCAGCATAAGTATCTTCCTGTACAGACACTTCGGCATTTGGAAAAAATTCAACAAATATCTCTGTCATAAATTTTTTCATCCTGTCTGTACCACAACCGGCACCATAAAAATATAAATGAGTTACATCTTTACGATTGTTAGAAATATCAAAGCGGGCCTCAAGCCTTTGTATGGCTTCTTCCTTACCAATAACCTCAGGACTCAGTCCTAAAGTCTGCGTTGTAAAAAGCCGATTGCCATTATCATCAAGAGCAATCCAGTCGGCTTTTGTAGCACCGCTGTCTACTAGTAATTTCATCTTTAAAAATTAAGTGTGTTTTGAGTTAAGTTTGAGTTTTGTTATTATGTACTCAGCGTACCTTATATTAAAATAGCGTTAAGTTTATGCTTGTAAAAATAAAAAAATCCCGTCTTTATCTTAAAAAGACGGGATAATATAAAAGTTATTACAACGAAGCAACGTGTACAGAAAGATCTATAAGCTTGCTTGAGTAACCATATTCGTTATCATACCATGATACAAGCTTAAAGAAAGTAGAGTTAAGACCAATACCGGCTTTAGCATCTACAATGCTTGTTCTTGAATCACCAATGAAATCCTGAGAAACTACATCATCTTCAGTGAAACCAAGTATACCTTTAAGGTCAGTTTCTGAAGCGTTTTTAAGTACACTCATAATTTCTTCGTAAGTAGTTTCTTTTTTAAGTTTAACTGTAAGGTCAACTACCGATACGTCTGCAGTTGGAACACGCATAGACATACCTGTAAGTTTCCCGTTAAGTTCCGGTATTACCTTACCTACTGCCTTAGCAGCACCTGTACTTGCAGGGATAATGTTAAGTAAAGCAGCTCTACCACCACGGAAGTCTTTTTTTGAAGGACCATCTACAGTAAGCTGAGTAGCTGTAGTAGCGTGAATAGTTGTCATTAATCCTTCTTCAATACCAAAGTTATCGTTCATTACTTTAGCAAGAGGAGCTAAACAGTTAGTAGTACAAGATGCGTTTGAAACTATCTTATCGTTAGCTGTTACTTTATCGTGGTTAACACCCATTACAAACATAGGAGCATCTGCAGACGGAGCCGAGATAACTACCTTTTTAGCACCACCGTCAAGGTGAGCCTGAGCTTTCTCTAATGTGGTAAATATACCTGTACATTCTGCAACTACATCAACACCGGCTTCATTCCATTTAAGAGTAGAAGGATCTTTCTCTGCAGTTACACGTATGTGTTTACCGTTCACATAAAGGTTACCGTCTTTAACTTCAACTGTTCCTTTAAAGTTACCGTGAACTGAATCATATTTTAAAAGATATGCTAAGTGATCAACATCAAGAAGATCGTTTATAGCTACTACTTCAACATTATCGCGGTTAATAGTTTCACGAAAGACGATGCGGCCGATCCTTCCGAAACCATTAATTCCTAATTTTACTGTTGCCATTTTTAATTAAATTGTTTTTTTGTTGTTTATAGATACACTTATTATTAATTATATCGAAACAATATCCGATACTTTAATTAATTCTTTATCAATATGAGATTTACCTTTAACAGCCATATCCAGCGGTGTAAGTTCAATCTCATCTTTAATAAGGCCTACCATATAATTTGATTTGCCTTCAAGCAGCGTTTCTACAGCTTTTACACCTAACCTGCTCGCCAGTACCCTGTCAAAGCATGATGGCGAACCACCGCGCTGCATGTGCCCCAGTATAGATACACGAACATCGTACTCAGGCATATTTTCCTCAACGTAATCTTTAAGTTCAAATACGTTTTTACCAATCTTATCTCCCTCTGCCACTATTACAAGGCTTGAAGATTTACCCGATGCCTTACTTTTCCTTAAAGAATCCAATAGCCTGTCAAGCCCCATATCTTCTTCCGGAATAAGTATTTCCTCGGCACCTGCACCAATACCTGCGTTAAGGGCAATGTGACCTGCGTCACGCCCCATAACCTCAACAAAGAAAAGCCTGTTGTGAGAACTCGCTGTATCCCTGATTTTATCAATCGCTTCTACAACGGTGTTAAGTGCGGTATCATAACCAAGAGTGTGGCTTGTACCATAAATATCGTTATCAATGGTACCCGGTATACCTATTACAGGGAAGTTATACTCGTCGTTAAAAATAAGTCCTCCGGTAAAACTACCGTTACCACCTATAACTACAAGAGCATCAATATTATTATTTACTAGATTTTCGTGAGCTTTTTTACGGCCTTCAGGAGTCATAAACTCTTTAGACCTTGCCGATTTAAGGATAGTCCCTCCTTTATTAATAATGTTATTTACACTACGGGCACCCATTTCTTTAAAATCTCCTTCAATCATTCCCTGGTAACCTCGGTAAATACCGGTACATTCTATATTATGATATGCGCACGCCCTAACAACGGCTCTGATGGCGGCATTCATTCCTGGTGAATCACCACCCGATGTAAGCACACCTATTTTTTTAATATTAGTAGACATTTTTTAGTATTTAATTGTAAAACTAACAATTTCATACCATTATTTCACTATAATATATATTATATTATTAAATACGCAAGATTTCAATCGTTTTCGTTAATAAGTTTTTTTAGATTTCAACATTACGAAAATGAAAAAAGCGGATAATTCTAAAAAATCATCCGCTTTTTACGAAATATAAAATTTTATGGAAGAAAAATTACATACCATAGGGATCAGGTACCCTTTCAGGCTCTTTTTCTTCTACATTCGTTTTTTTCTTATTCTTATCCCTGTCGTTAATGAACTGAATATATTCAGGACTCATTTCTGAATCTGGTATGTCATTAGAATTATTATCGTCGCCCGATTTTTTTACCTGAGGGCTAAATATCTTTTTCCATAATTCACTAAACGTATTAAACCCTACCGAATAACTTATACCTACCCCTTGGGTATAACCTATACCTTCCCCTAGGAAGTTAATATCGTTTTCCCTGTTAAATACACGGGCTTTAAGGCTACCATCGTCATTAAGGCGTAACTGTACCTCAACATTACCTGCAATTACCGATTCGTTTACCCCTCCTACAGGCACACCCAACTGACCATTAATGGTAATCCTGTCGTTTATCTGGCTGTTAAGGGTTAATCCAAGTGTAGAATACGTATCAGCATACGGGTTACGTTCGGCTCCGTTATACCTAAAGTCTACATTAATTTTACTGTTATCCTCCTTAAAAAGGTTACTAAACATACCACTGGCTGTTTCGGTTAATGCACCATAAGCATTTACACTACTCGGACTAATAAAGCTTCCTGTGGTTAGTAATCCTAATGCCTGTGTTTTTCTGTTATTAGGGTCACTTAACCTGTAATCAAGATCGGCTTTCATTACAGAGTTTACATTAGGGAATTCTATATTAAACTCTGGGTCAAAATTCATTATATTACCCGTAAGCAGGGTAACCACATTGATTTGGATTTTACGGTTATATGCCGGATTCTCTAATAGTACCGATGGGTTTGCCCATGTTGTATATACAGCCTCTATATTAATACGTGCCCTGGTAGGGTCACCATCCCAAACAATGGTACCTCCCGGCCTTGCGGTAAAGGTTTTATCAAATATCCCTCCGTACTTAAAGAAGTATTTACCTTTAGTTACAGAGAAATCTCCGTTCATATCAAATTTACCAAGCGTATTGATTTTAAGCAGTAATGTACCGTACCCCTGCGCCGAAAGACTGTGTCCGCTATCCTTATCAATAATAATATCAATGGTAGCATCGGGGGTAACATCAAAATCAAAATCCATCTCGATACCGTTAAAGGTCTTGGTTTTTACATAGGAACCGTTGTTAAGGTTATTTTTCTCTTCCGGACTGTAATAATGTATATAAGCAACATCTCCATCAGATGATTCGGTTGCATTGGTTATAGGTATCTTAATGTTTGTCCCTTTTTCTGATTTAGCGTTAGCTTTAATCACCAACGCATTTGTGGGTCCACTAATACTTGCCTTACCACTAATAAAGGCACGACCGTAAAACAGCGTTCCTTCACTATCTTCGGTGTCAAGTACCAATACATTATCAAGCGCCTGCAAATCGAGAGCCAGCTTCCAGTCTTTAAAATAAGTATGATTTATGTGCCCTCTAAGTATAGCTTTGGTATTAAATTTAGTATCTGTTAACTCCATATCCCTAAAGTATAGGGTATGCTCGGTAACATCTACTACGGCATTCTGTTCAAAATTATAATCGGTATTAAGATAGCCAACTTTAATCCCTCCGTTTTTCACATACAGCCTACCATCTATCTTTGGTTCTTTTGCCGGACCTGCAATGGTAGCCCTACCCGATGCCTGTCCCCTAATATCAGGAAATATGGATTTAAGGAATATCTCAAGCGGTTCTAAATCAAAATCACTAAACGTTGCATCAAGATCCATTTGTGTTTGCCCTTCAACAACATCCAGTGTACCTACGGTAAAGAAAGTTTCCTTATAATCTTTAACTATAGAGGTGTTAACCTTAAACTGCCTTAACGATTCGTTACCTACAACATCAAGACTAAGGTCTCCCAGCTTGTGTTTGTTTAGAGACAGTGTATCTATATTTATTTTTGCCGACGGCTCGTATAAGTTTTTCTTCTGTTTAAAGCTCACCTGCCCGTTAAGCTTACCACCAAAATCAAGGCTGTCAATACTTGGCGTTACCTTATGCAGATCTACATCCTTAAAACTTAATTTTAAATCTTTATAAGTAGAGTCCTTTATAACCCCTGCAAGCTCTACTTTTTGATTTTTGTGTGATAAAGCAATTTTATCAATAGTGAAATCGGTCAGCTTTTTATTGAATACAAGTTTATTGTCTCGTTTATCATCTTCATTAAGATACCACATGTACTCTTTAAAATTCACCTCTGATTTCTTTAAACCTACTACTGATCTGTTTTCCTCATCAATAGTGTGATACAGGTTAAGGTTAAAGAAATCCTGATTTTTATTACCGCCTTTAAATTCGGTTCTTACCTGTAGTGTATCGTTTTGAGTAATATTAATAAGTTCAAAATCAGAAATTTTATATCTCTTCACTCTCATGCTATCCACGTTTACATAAGCATTGTAAAGCGGATTCCTGTTATCTACATCCAGGTTAATATTATAGAAAACGTTTTTAAACGCCTCAATGTTTGGCGAATCAAAATCAAGTTTAAATATACCTTCATCTCCATTTATTCTTCCCTTTAAATGTGTATCCTTACTAATGGAAACTCCCGGCAACAGTATGCCTACAATCTTATCGTAAATATTAAAATGGAAATTTAAAAACTGTCCCGGTTTAATTTTATTTGGCGAATAGTTGGCATAAAGGCTACCCAATGCATTTTCTACCAAATCAGGTATTTCCTTTGTATAAAATTTACCTCTTATCCTACCTTCAATAATATCAGGTGAATTAATAGTAATTGTCCTTACAGCATCTTCATCAAAAACCGACTCTACCTCAAAATCTTCAAAAAAGTAATTACCATAGCTGTTTTGGTATGATAGCTGGGTTACTTCTAACTTACCGGCAAGATCGTCAAGATTATTACCTTTTGCCATAAAGTTAAAATCTCCTTTAAATATGGAAATAGTATCGTTTTTAACCAGTTTAAGCAAAGCTAAGTCGGCATAATCAACAATGGCATGGAAATCATACTCCTTCGTTTTTTTACTCATGTCTACAAGTCCGTTAAACGACATGCGTAAATTTTCATCATTACTGTTTACTATCCCTTTAAAGTATGGCCATTTCATACGGCCATTTATATCTACTTTTTTGTAGTTATAGCCGTTAAACACCATTTGTTTAATATCTCCCTTAACAATGGTATTAAGGGATTGCTTATTAAAACCCCTACCCTCTACTTCTAAATGAGCTGTAGTGCTTTTTAATCCTTTTTGATCAAACAGTCTCCCCAGGTTCAGTCTGTCGGTATCAATAGTACCTGTATAAGTAGCAATATCGGGGTTATTAAAATCTTTGATAGAAAGGTTTGTGGTTGCTTCTCCCAGTTCACTACCCATATACAGGTTAGTAGTAAGATCGGTTTTGGTAAGCACCACATTACCTGTTAGGTTAACCATACCAAGGTTTTCCAGTACCGGAGGCAAACTCTTACCCAATATTCTAGGCATTATATCCCTAAGGTGAAGATAGTTTGATGTGATTCGGTCAAAATCACCATTCATATAAAACCCCGGTCCCGTTTTATCAAACAGATTCCTGAAGTTTACCGTACCTATAATTTCCGACTGCTGTGCATCCAGCAGCTTTAGGTTGTATAATATAAAGTTGTTAAGCGGACCTTTTAGTGTGGTTGACAGATAGAACTTTTGATTCTCGCCAAACTCATCATAAAAATAATTAAGCTCGTTAGACGATACATTTGCCCTGTCTACCTTAAAGTCAAACTCTACCTGATTAAGGAAGTCGCGCATTTTCTCCCGGGTGTAGGTCAGGGTCACATCGCCTTTTAAGGCCGACTCTGCCGTTACAAGCTCCAGTTCTTTTAGTTTTATATTGGTTAAGGTATACGAGAACTGTGCCTTTAGGTTCTTCACAAAAAGCCCCCTGTGGTCCAGTAACGATAACTTTTGAATATCTGCCGATATATCACTCCCCTTAATATAGAAGTCTTTTAGTTCTCCGCTAAGTTTTTTAAAATCGAGTGCTTTTGGAGTATTGGTGTTTTCGTTGGTGAGACGGAATCTGCCGTTTTCAACATACACCTTACCTGATTTAAGCCTGAATTTACCCGATCCCGGTTTTCCATTATCAAACGATTTTACAAAAACATCAAGGCTTGAACTGTCTTCCCCCTTGTAGGTTTTCATGTGCACATTAAGGGCATCGGCTTTTATTTCTCCAAATTCAAGCCTGCTATTAGCTACATTTTTAAAGCTAAGGAGATTAGTTTGTAACCTGTTTGCCGATATAAGCGTATCATTATGGTGATCCATAATAAGTACCCCCTTAAGCTTAACACTACCAAAAATAGTTATGGCAATCTTATCTACAGTAATATGGGTTCCAAACTGTTTATTAAGGCTGTTAGTAGCAATGCGGCCTATTTGTGTTTGTACAAAAGGAAGCGATAACGCAATGGCGAGCAGTAACAAAAACAGGATTATTCCTATTATAGTACGAATAAGTATTTTTTTAAATTTTTTGATACTGCTATTTGTTTTAATTTTGCGTCTGAAAAGGGATTTGTGCAATTTACTGCAAAAGTAGGAATTTTTAACCTTTGTTTAAATTGCTTTAACCCAATTTTGTAATTCAAAATCCGTGCCTAAATTATGCAGGAAAAACCCACATATATATTAGCCATAGAAAGTTCGTGCGACGATACGGCTGCCGCTATATTAAAAAACGACAAAGTACTCTCTAATGTTGTGGCCAGACAGGCCGTGCACGAAGAATATGGCGGTGTAGTACCCGAACTGGCTTCGAGGGCTCACCAGCAAAACATTGTACCCGTTATAGACGTAGCTTTAAAAAAAGCCGGAGTGAAACGCGAAGAGCTATGTGCTGTGGCTTTCACACAGGGTCCCGGGTTAATGGGATCACTGCTTGTAGGTAGTTCATTTGCCAAGTCGATGGCTATGGCTTTAAACGTGCCTCTTATAGCGGTAAACCACATGCAGGCACATATACTTGCCCATTTTATTACCGAGGAAGGCTTTGATAAGCCTGAATTCCCTTTCCTGGCTATGACCATAAGCGGAGGACACACACAAATCGTTAAGGTAACCGATTATTTTACTATGGAAGTAATTGGCGAAACTACCGATGATGCCGTGGGTGAGGCTTTTGATAAAAGCGCCAAAATATTAGGACTGCCTTATCCGGGCGGACCGTTGATTGACAAGTATGCGCAGGAAGGTAATCCAAAAGCATTTCAGTTTACTAAACCAAAGGTGCCGGGACTTAATTTCAGTTTTAGCGGCCTGAAAACCCAAATCCTGTATTTTGTACAGAAACAAACTGCGGAAAATCCCAATTTTATTGAGGAAAACCTACAGGATATTTGCGCATCTATACAGTATACCATTATAAATATCCTTATGGATAAGATAAAACTTGCCGTTAAGGAAACCGGAATTAAAAGCGTTGCCATAGGCGGAGGGGTTTCGGCAAACAGCGGTATACGAAAAACCCTAAAGGATGCCGAAAAGAAATACGGATGGAAAACCTTTATTCCTAAATTTGAATATACTACAGACAATGCTGCCATGATAGGCATTGTAGGTTACCATAAATATCTTAAAAACCAGTTTAATGATGCCACTGTGGTATCTAAAGCAAGGATAGAACTTTAATATGCAGTTATTTTATACCCCACAGCTTACAGCAGAAGATACTTCTTTCTCTTTTGATAAGGACGAAAGCCGTCATATTGTTAAAGTATTACGCAAAAAAGAAGGCGATACCATTAACATTACCAATGGAGAAGGTATTTTATTTATTGCCGAAGTTGCTTTTGCCAACGAAAAAAAATGTGAGGTTAAAATAACCAAAAGGGAGTTTTTTGAACCTATACCCTATTACCTGCATCTTGCCGTAGCGCCTACCAAGATGAACGACCGCTATGAATGGTTTCTGGAAAAGGCAACCGAAATTGGTATCAACGAGATTACCCCTATTATTTGTGAGCACAGCGAACGTACCAATGTAAAGACCGACAGGTTTGAAAAAATACTGCATAGTGCCATGAAACAGTCGGTACAGTTTTATATGCCGAAACTAAACGAACCTATATCGTTTAACGATTTTGTGGAAGCTACCGAAAAGGACTGCAAGCTATACATAGCCCATTGTGAGGAAACCGAAAAGAAACTCCTTAAAAACGAGCTTTCCCCAAAGGAAAAGATTACCATACTTATAGGCCCCGAAGGCGATTTCTCTCCAAAGGAAATTCAGCTTGCCTTAAGCCGTGGTTTTATACCCATATCGTTGGGTAATACCCGCCTGCGTACCGAAACTGCTGCTGTAGTAGCCGCACACAGTGTAGCATTTGTAAATGAGTAGTTAAGTTTTTATATCTTAGCTTAAACAAGAAAACACATTCCAAATGAACGATAAGAACTACCAAAAGATACTTAAAATGTCGTTTGCAAGCGTATATCCTCATTATATAACCAAAGCTGAGAAAAAAGGACGTACTACACAAGAGGTGAACCAAATTATACATTGGCTAACAGGCTACGATGAAAAAACACTACAGCAACACCTCGATAATAAAACCAATTTTGAGGATTTTTTCACTCAGGCAACCATTAACCCAAACGCATCAAAAATTACAGGTGTAATTTGCGGTTACCGTGTTGAGGATATTGAAGTACCCCTAATGCAACAAATACGCTACCTTGACAAACTGATAGACGAACTGGCTAAGGGTAAGGCTATGGAGAAGATTTTGAGAGAGTAAACTATCTAATCGGTATCTGTTATATCAATAAACAGTAATTCATAATTTATTCTGTCAAACAATACCATTGAGTAATCCCATATAACATTATAAAACCACTCAGCCCTCGGGATTACGTTTACAGAGTCAAGCGTCACATCCTGAAACCTGTTTTGAAACTCACCCTCAATAAAGTTTAGCGTAGTTTGCCAGGCGGTGTGTTGATTAACACTGTTATAAGCCCCCCCCTTTCCCATAATTCTGGAAAGCATTCCCGGTAAATCATAAATATCACCCCAACTATTATAGCAGCTTATTCTTGGTTTATCTTCGGTTATCTCTAAATCTTCCCTGTAATTTTTTAAATCAGGGTGCTTAATAACATTCTTTAAAAATTTAATTTGATGCAATTTGTTGTTTTGCACAAACCATTTAAAATCATCATTACCTATAACTTTATACTTATGTAGTTGTACTCCGCCATTACAGTGGGTATAGTTTAAGGTATCCTCAAGTTTCTTTGCCTCTGCACTCCATTGGTCACAAGGCTCAAAACGAATGGTTTTCCATATTTTTGAAATCCTGTCGGCATCAGGCATTTCATCATTATTATTTATATGTAGATTACTCATTTATTTACCATTTTACAGTATGCAATATACTATAAACATTAATAAGAAGCTATGGCATTAGGCTCCGTGGCGTATAGAAAATTATGAATGAAGCGTTAAGAAGCATCCGCTGTTTGAGCGCAGCGAGTTCGGATGGTTTAGCTGAATGATATAATTTTTAGCCTAAGGAGTCATAGCCTTGACTTTTTGGTTCTTTTGTGTCAAGACAAAAGAACACTTAAACCAACTTTCCTTATATTTACATCATGAAAAAACTCCTTACACTACTATTGCTGTCCCCTGCACTGTTAATAGCGCAGGATATTGCGGTATTAAAATATTCGGGTGGTGGCGACTGGTATGGTAACCCAACATCGGTACCTAACCTTGCCAAATTTTGCAACCAGAACATCAATACCAAAATAAACACCAAAATAGCAACGGTAGAACCGGGAAGCCCTGATTTGTTTTCCTATCCCTTTATACACATGACGGGACACGGTAACGTGGTATTTAGCGATAATGATATTACCAACCTTCGCAATTACCTTACCTCGGGCGGTTTTTTACATATTGACGACAACTATGGTATGGATCAGTACATACGTAGAGAGATAAAACGTATTTTCCCTGATAAGGAACTGGTTAACGTACCCATAACACACGAAATATTTAAAGGTCCGTTTAACTTCCCTAACGGAATGCCTAAAATACACGAACACGATAACAAGCAACCCGATGCTTTTGGTATTTTTATAGAAGACAGGCTGGTATTACTGTACACTCATGAAACCGACCTTGGTGACGGATGGGAAGATCCCGAGGTGCACAACGACCCTAAGGAAGTAAGGGAAAAGGCGCTTAAAATGGGCGCTAATATCGTTAACTACGCTTTTAATAATTAATGTCGCAACAGCTTACCCACAACGAATCTGTTTTCAGTAAAAAAACATTTCCCGTAACACTGGTTTGCGATAATATTGTATTCCAGCCTAATATCGGTTCGCTGTTCCGTATAGCAGAGGCTTTCGGTGTAAGCGAAATTATTTTTGTAGGTGAAGATATTGCCCTTACCCCGCGCAAAATAAACCGGACTTCACGCAGTACGCACAATATGGTAAAGCACCGTGTTATCGAAAAAACCGAAGATGTTATTAACCTCATCTCCCAAACCGACAGCCACATTGTAGCACTGGAAATTACCAATAAGAGTATACCTCTTACCAAAGCACATTTTAGTACTGATAAACCAATTGTACTTATTGCCGGGAGCGAAATATCGGGCATTAGTGAAAGCTTCTTAAAGGTGGCGCATCAGGCAGTACATATAGAAATGTTTGGCGATAACAGCAGTATGAATGTAGTACAGGCTGTAGGCATAGCGCTATATGACATAACCTCAAAAATTGGTTAAAGGCTATCGGCATTAGGCTTTTTTTTCTTACATTCACGCTAACAAATCAATCATCAAACAATGATCACATCAAAAACTATAGCTAACGGTATTGTAAGGGCGGTACTTATACTGTCTGTAATCTTTTTAGCCCTGCTGTTTGTATACAAGATAAAACTGTTGTTTGTTTATCTCTTTATAGCTCTTATTGTAAGCCTTATAGCATCGCCGGTGATACACTTTTTGGAAAGGAGACTCAAGTTTAAGCACACACTTGCCGTGATAACTACACTTGCCTTTTTCCTGCTGTTACTAATTGGTTTTATAATGCTTTTTGTTCCGCTTATCATTACACAAAGCCACAACCTTTCCCTGCTTGATACAGCACAGCTGCAACAGGACCTCAACAGTGTGGTGATGCAGGTTAAAAGCTATTTTTCTGATTATAATATAGACACCAGTAAACTGATGAAAGAGGCAGACATTACATCAAGCATCAACTTTAAGTTCATACCAGATTTTATTAATTCACTGGTGGGAATACTTAGCGGATTTGGTGTGGGGTTGGCGTCTGTGCTGTTCATTACCTTTTTCTTTTTAAAGGACACCGAACTGTTTACTAAAAGTTTCAGGAAAATACTTCCGGACGAACACGAAGAAAAAATATTACATTCAATAGGTAAGGTAAATCATCTGTTAAGCCGTTATTTTATTGGACTTATACTGCAAATGAGCATATTGTTTGTAATGTACCTTATTGTACTGCTTATTTTTGGCGTTGAAAATGCCTTTATTATCGCCTTTATTACGGCATTGCTAAATATTATACCATACATTGGCCCGTTAATCGCTACCGTACTGGTTATAGTACTTACCATGCTGGGACACATAGGCCCAGAAACTCAGGGAGAAATGCTTTCTACAACCATTTATGTACTTATAGGGTATAGCATTGCTCAGGTAATAGATAACAATGTGAGTACGCCTCTTATATTTTCTAACAGCGTAAATTCGCATCCGTTGGAAATATTTATAGTAATTTTGGGCAGTGGTTTTGTTTTCGGGATACTGGGCATGATAATCGCCGTACCTATGTACACCATAATTAAAGTGGTTGCAAAAGAGTTTTTCCCACAAAACCCGATAGTAAAAATACTAACGAAAGATTTATAGTTTGCCTCTTACCATTTTAAGTCCGCAGGTTCAGGAGTTTATTTTAGAGAATACCAATACCGATGTGACCAAACTCGCATTGCAGAAAAACCCGTTCCCCGATGTAGAATGGACTGATATACTAAACCAGATAGCTGCACGCCAAAAAGCAAAGGACAAACTACCTACATGGTTTGAGAGCAGTAATATTATTTACCCTTCAAAAGTATCGGTAGAGCAAACCTCATCAGAAATCACAGCACAATACAAAGCTTCCCTTATATCGCGCGAAAGCCTTATTGATCTTACCGGAGGTTTTGGTGTGGACGATTACTATTTTGCTAAAACCGTTAGCAAAGTAGCCCATTGCGAAATGAATGAACAACTCTCGCAAATTGTTGCTCATAATATTAGCAACATGGGAGTTAACAATATACAATGCTATACTGGCGATAGCCTTGATACTCTTACCGAACTTAAACAACAGTGGGACTGGATTTATATAGACCCATCGCGACGTAGTGATGTTAAGGGAAAAGTTTTTATGCTAAAAGACTGCCTTCCTAACGTGCCCGAACTTTTAGGCACTTACTTTAACTACAGCAGCAATATACTCATTAAAACAGCTCCGTTACTGGATATAGCTGCCGGATTAAGTGAACTGCATTCGGTGAAGGAAATATATATTACAGCCCTAAATAATGAGGTTAAAGAGCTGCTTTGGCACCTTGAAAAAGGATTTACAGGAATACCTTCCATACATGCAGTAAACCTCAGTAAAGACGGTGAACCGGAAGTATTCACCACTACAGTGGAAGACGAACCCGATGCTGCCTATTCCCTACCGTTAGATTACCTGTATGAGCCTAATAGTGCCATAATGAAATCGGGCGCATTTAATGACGTGGCAAAACAGTTCAACCTTTATAAACTGCACAGGCATACCCAGCTTTATACAAGCAATGCATTGATTGATTTTCCGGGGCGCAGATTCGTTATTAATGAGATTATACCTTATGGTAAGGCCGAAATGAAAAAACATGCTACAGGGCAAAAAATGAACATTACCGTGCGTAACTTCCCTATATCGGTAGAAGAACTCCGCAAAAAATGGAAAATAAAGGACGGGGGCGACACCTACGCCTTTTTCACTACCGATAAGGATAACAACAAACTAATGCTTATTTGCAGTAAGGCCTGATTACTGTACCGGAACCAATCTAAGCACACTGGTATCGGTATCTTCAACAGCTACATAAATATAACCGTCAGGCCCCTGCCTTACATCCCTAACACGACCTATGTTTTTAAGTAATTTTTCTTCGTGAGTAACCTTAGTCCCGTCAAGATAACAAAGGTTAAGGTACTTAAAGCGTAAGGATCCTACAAGTAAAGCACCCTTCCACGGCTTATAAACATCGGAAGTTACAAAAGCCATTCCGCTTGGCGCAATAGACGGTATCCAGTAGTGTAACGGATCCTGTATACCCAGCGCTTCTGTTTTATCGGTTATTACCTCTCCGTTATAATTAATACCGTAGCTTACCAATGGCCACCCGTAATTGGTACCCGGAGTGATTATATTAATCTCATCGCCACCGCGAGGGCCATGTTCAGTTTCCCATAATTCACCTGTAGAAGGATTGATAGCCAAACTCTGTGGGTTACGGTTACCATAGCAATATAAACTGGTAGGCTTACCGTTATCATTCTTAAACGGATTATCTGCCGGAATACTTCCGTCGTCCTTTATACGATGTATTTTACCCAACTGGTTATCACCAAGTGTTTGCGGGTTTCCGTTTTCGTTACCCCTTTCCCCTACCGATATGAACAGGTAACCCTTATCGTCAAACACAAGCCTGCTACCATAGTGATGGCGTGTAGGTGCATACGGATTGGCTTCAAAAATTATCTTTTGTTGTTTTAAGCTATTCCCCTCAAGTATAGCAGTCATAACTGCTGTGGTAGCCAGTTTCCGTCCATTTTCCTTTTTCCCTTTGGAATACGAAAAATAAATACGATGATTGTTTGCATAATCAGGATGCAAAATAACATCCAGTAATCCGCCCTGACCTTCGGCAACCACTTCCGGCACGCCGCTAACTTCGGTATTCTTCCTGTTCTTTACCCTGTAAAGCTGCCCACCTCTATTGGTCACCAGTAGCTCATTATCAGGTAAGAAGGCAATACCCCAAGGAACAGCAATTCCGGTTGCTACAGTATCAATCCTTACGGTAAGTTTTTCGCTTTCAAAAATGTTAGACTCGACAGAGTCGTCAAAATAATATTGTTCAACATTCTTAATTCCGGCAAGTATATATTGGGCAAGTTCTTCGATTTCCTTATCAGTAAAGGTTGCCGCAAAAGCCGGCATACCATCGTTACTGTAACCGGTTTTTATACCGAAAACCAAATCTTTCAGCTCACTGCCATGTTTCCACTGCCTGTCCACAAACATATCCATTTTCTCGCCGTGGCAGCCACTACAATAGTTTTGGTAGTTTTGTGCAGCCCTCTCCTGATTACCTGTAGCAGTGACCTCCTGAGCCACGGTATAAGCTTCCTTTTTATCCTTGCAGGAAAACAATATAACAGAAGCTGCTACCATTACCGGAAATATAAATGTTCTAAAAGTCATTATGCGGATTTTTAAGATGTCAAAGTACAAAAACATAGTGGCTCATACAACACAAAACCCAAAGGCTGTTATTAAATTAAACCTAAAATTTAAAAGCATGGCTATATCATTTTAATTATATTTGGCTCTTATCTCATTAATTTAAAGCACACCGCATACATGAAAAAATACTTACTGATGCTATTATTGGCTTCAGGCCTTACAGCAAAGGCTCAGCAGGACGACTGCAATTTTACCGTTGTAACTACCGAGAATGGAGAAACAAAATCGACTCCCGAATATTTAATGCACGAAAAGGTATTTGCCGGAACATCAAGCTTTGTATTCTTTTCAATGACACTACATGACGACATACCCGTGCTTAATTTCCAGTTACTGGCAAAAAGTGATGATTTCCCCAAAGCCTATTGCTTTACCAAAAAATCACGCATACACCTGCAGCTTACCAACGGGAAAGTTGTAACCCTTTTTTGTATAGATGAAGATGCCTGCTCACAACTGTTGTATGACGAAGCCGAAAAGAAAAACCTGAGAATGCTTAACGGACATTTCCTATTCACCAAAGGATCTATTGAAGATTTAGAGGCATCTCCCATACTTTTTATGAGGGTACTTTACTCGGCTGAAACCGTAGATTACCCTTTAAGAAGCAACCTTGAATCAGAAACTATGGGTAAAAATTACAAGCCCGACAGCTATTTTATACAATACCTGAAATGTATTAAGTAAAAAACTACAATTTTTTAATATTGCTATAATGCTGACTGTTAAATACTTTAAATTAAAGTTTCAAAAAAATTAAAAAAACCTTTAAAAATAGTTGCAGAAAAGAGAATCATCATCTACATTTGCAACCGCAAAAAAGGCTTAACGTCTTGAGCAAAGAGGAGAGGTGCCGGAGTGGTAACGGAGCAGATTGCTAATCTGTCGGCGGGTAACCGTCGCCAGGGTTCGAATCCCTGTCTCTCCGCTTCTTTTCGGGGTGTAGCGTAGCCCGGTTATCGCGCCTGGTTTGGGACCAGGAGGTCGCAGGTTCGAATCCTGCCACCCCGACAAAAAAACTAACACAAACTTCGGTCGCGTAGCTCAGCTGGATAGAGCACCTGCCTTCTAAGCAGGCGGTCACAGGTTCGAATCCTGTCGCGATCACAAAAAGCCTTTGAGAAATCAAAGGCTTTTTTGGTTTATATAAGTATCTAAAAATTTAGCTCGTTATTTCCAGTGAATGTATCTGTTCATTTACAATATTAAGATGATATTGTAATACAAGAGGACTCCCGGGAAAAGAACCGGAAATTTCTGCACTTAAAACATTGTTAGTGTCACCTGCTTTGGTAAAAGCAACTGGATTCATCGTAACCTGATACCTTTTATTCGCATCCTCTATCCAGGCTTTAATCTCATCTTTTCCTTTATACGTTTTTCCTTCATCCAAGACCTCTGCGTTTTCAGAAAAACAGTCTGCATACGCTACAGCATCAAAATCATTTTGAGCTTTTACTAAACCTAATACTACTTTTGGTAAATCTATTGTATCCATAATATAAATTTTTTAAACGGTAGGTATAGTACCTCCATCAATTATAAACTCTGTTCCTGTTAAATAATTCGCTCTATGTGAAACTAAAAAACCTATTAACTCTGCCACCTCTTCAGGTTTAGCTGGTCTTCCGTAAGGTATTCCTCCTAAACTGTCCATTACTTTTTGTACTGCCGCGTCAAAAGTAACACCTGTTCTCTCTGCAATTTCATTCATCATGGATGTAGCACCGTCTGTTTGAATCCAGCCGGGAGAAACCGTTAATACACGAACACCCTTTGGCGAAACCTCATTAGACAGGTTTTTACTGTAATTAATCAATCCTGCTTTTGCAGCCGCATAAGGCAAGGTAGAATCATATAAGGGTAATTTTCCCTGAATAGAGGCTATATGAATAATAACACCTTTTTTTCGTGCTATCATTTGAGGTAAAAAAGCCCTATCTAAACGTACAGGCGCAAGCAAATTGGTTTGAATGGTTGTTTCCCAATCATTATCATTAAGCGAAACAAAACCACCTCCCTTAGTATCAGACCCGCCCAGATTATTAATCAAAATATCAAGCTTGCCATATTTAGCCATAACCTCATCAACAACTTTTTGAGTTCCATCTGCCTTACTTAAATCAGCGGCAATGAAAAACAAATCTTTATTTTCCTGAGCAGGACTGTTCCTAGCAGTAATAACTACTGTAGCACCGGCAGCATATAACCTTTCTGCTATTGCTTTTCCGGTTCCCTTAGTACCTCCTGTTACTAAAGCCACTTTGCCTGTAAGCTCCTCATTAAAATTTAATTGCTGTGTCATCATTTATTATTTTTATACAAAGTTCAGGAGTATGTATTGTTTGTACAAGTACGGAAAACCGAATTGCATAGGGATAAATTATTCCCCTATTGTACACTTTGGAACATTAGGGTAACTTTGTAATATGTATGAAAGAAAAATACCTTTAAACCTAAATTGCGGACTGGATTTAATTGGAGAAGTCCTTTATGGTAAATGGAAAATCCGTTTACTGTGGTTTATTAATGAAGGAAATAAACGCCCAAGTGAATTGCAACGTAAAATCCCCGATGCTTCACGCAGGGTTTTAAATATGCAGTTAAAGGAGTTGGAAAAACATGAGTTGATTATCCGAAAAGTATATGCCGTTGTTCCCCCAAAAGTTGAATACTCCCTAACTGATTTTGGAAAAACTTTAATTCCTGTTATTAGCCTTATGGGAGAATGGGGGGATAAAAATGAAGAACGGTTACGAAATGTGATTACTAAATAATCTAAAACCTCACAACAACACTACCGCCAAACTGCTCTCGGTTATAAAACGGCATTGCCATAGCGGTTATGTTACTTTCTGAATCACCTCCTTTAAATACCTTATTCTTTAAAAAAGGATACACCCAGTAGGCTATTTTAGTGCTCAGTATACCAATACCTGCACCGGCAGCTACATCGGTAAGCCAGTGTCTGTTATTGTAAACACGCATCAGTCCGGTTCCGGTAGCCACTACATAGCCTGATATACCGTACCAAATTGATTTGTGTTTATATTCCTGCATTAAAAACTCTGCCCCCGCAAAAACAGTAGCCGTATGACCTGACGGAAACGAATTGTAAGAGGTAATATCAGGACGCTGTACATTGGTCATTGCTTTAATACTTCTAACACTTGTAAAAGTAATCAGTAACGATGTGGTCAGGATAATGGTACGGTCGCCAAAATTATGCTCCCCTTCTACTCCAACTAAATTTAAGGCGTACACCGAAAGCATAGGCACAAAACGGGTAACATCGTCTATTCTGCTTTCCTTGTGTTCGTTTTCCAAAACCTTAGTCCTTATATCGGTATTCAGCTTTTTAATATCATCGCTATGCAAACCAATCACTCCATAAGCTATAAGCGTACTTGGTATTATAATCTGTTTTACGTTAAAGTGATACTTAGCAGCCGAAAAATCGTTAACCTTAACCGTATCATTAACAGCCGTATTTTCCTGCGCTGTGAGCCATAGCGGAAAAAACATCAAAAGCAAAAACAGCTTTTTTATCATAGTTTGGGGATCATATTAGCATCTGTAAGGCGCTAAAATAAAGAAATAAATTCCTATTAAACAAAACTAAAATTTTATGGTTACAGCTGCACCCATTTGTTCTCCGTTATAATAAGGCATTGCCATGGCAGAAACTTTTTTTTCGCCTTTTTTACCTTTAAACACTTTATCTCTTAAAAACGGATAAACCCAGTAGGCAAACTTTGTACTTAGTATCCCTATACCTGCACCGGCAGCAACATCGGTAAGCCAGTGCCTGTTATTATACATCCTGAACATACCTGTACCGGTAGCCACAAGATAGCCCGATATACCATACCATATAGACACATCTTTATACTCCTGCCATAAAAACTCGGCCCCTGCAAAAGCAGTAGCAGTGTGCCCCGAGGGGAACGAGTTATATGAACTGCCATCAGGTCGCAACTGATGTGTAACCGATTTAAGGGAAAGCACAGTACTACTCATCACAAGGTATGATGTCGCCATGATAATGGTCCTGTCCTTAAAATTATGCTTCCCTTCTACCCCTGTCAGGTTAAGGACATAAACCGATAGTGCAGGAGCATATTGCATAAAGTCGTCAATAGTAATTTTTTGGTCAATATCCTCAACCACTTCATTGCGGATACTGTAATTAATTTTTTTACACTGTCCGTTATCCAACCCTATTACACCATAGCCAACCAGTGCCACAGGTATTACCAGTTGACGGAAATTATAACGGCTGTGTTTTGTTGCTGTCGAATCGGTTATGGTGTCGGTTTGGGTCAGCTGTGCTTTTACTACGTAAGGGCAAAGTAGTAAAAGTAAAATCAGTTTTATTATCCTCTTCATTTTTATAGTACGGTATTTACCTCTTTAACGTATAGCTACTTAAAAAAATTGAATACCGACACGAATCTTAAGCCAATCTTAAATTTGGAAATACTCCGTAAAAAACTGTAGAACCTCTACACACTACACTAAACCATTCCCCATAAAAACAGTCAAAAAGCCCCCATATTCCCTTAAAAAACGTAACGGCACAGTTATTTCACTATACTAAGCGTAACCGAAAAATATAAATAAGAAAGACTATGAAAAATCTATTTTTATCGGGCGCTTTAATGCTGGCTTTAGCACTAAACGCCACAACACTTAACCCAACTATAAACAATAACGAATTTACAACGGTAGCAAACCACCAGGAAAAAGAGTATAAAGCAATTGAACAGGGCGACATTGCACCGGAAGTGCTTAAAAGTGCCGTAGACAAATACGGAGGATATTCATTAGTAAACGCTTATGTGGCTGCTGATGGTACCGACTATAAATTTGTACTTACAAAAGACGGTAAAGATCTTACCGCGTACTTTAAAAATAACGGCGAATTTATTAAAGAGGAAACAGCATAATCCATAATCCTTAAATATTAATTAACACAACCAGAGAGAGGGGGCTTTGCCTCCTCTTGCCTTTTTATACCCCTATAGTTTACTTATCTTTAAGGAAATACCTGTTTTTTCGGCTGAAGTTTTTGCCAGGTTGTAAGCTTTTTCAAAATTCATTCGGGCTTTTGTACTATCAATACCTGTATACAGTTCGCCAAGCAGTATATGATAAAAATGATTGTTTTGCAACTTTAGTTTTTCTGCTTCAACAAGAGCTGCTTGTTTCCCGTCTGCCCTGTACAGGGCATAAGTACGGTTTAACGCAACAGCAGGAGAATAGTTAATAAGCAACAACTTATTGTACAACTGCAATATTGACTGCCATTTGTTGGGAGTATCATCTTTAAGGCAATGATGATAGGCTATTTGAGCTTCAATATGGTAAGAAGTAATCTCATCACCTTCCATAGAGGCGTTTAGGTAATACAATCCGCGTTGAATCATATCATTATCCCATAAGTCGGGATTTTGTGCCTCATACAATATGTGGGCATTCTCGTTATCCTGACGCGCATCAAACCTTGAGGCATGAAAACACATTAAGGCAATCAGAGCATTGGTTTTTGGCTCATTGGTAATTTCGTTATCCCTAAGCATAAGTCCCAAGCGTAAAGCCTCTATGCAAAAATCTTTTCGTAAAATACTACTTTCAGTTTTAGAGTAGTAACCTTCATTAAAAAGCAGATAAATAATATGCAGTACGTTATCCAGTCTGGCATTTATTTCATTTTTTGGCGGAAGTTCCATAACAACAGCTTCGGTGCGTAGGTTTTCCTTTGCCCTAAAAAGCCTTTTATTTATGGTTTCTTTGTTAGACATAAAAGCCTCGGCAATCTCATCAATACCAAAACCACACAGTATACGAAGTGCCAAACCTATTTGTGCTTCACTGGCTATAGCCGGATTACAAATGGCAAACAGCATTTGCAGCTGACTGTCCTTTATGTGTTTTGGAGAAAAATCAGGTTCATCTGTCATCTTTTCAGCATTATGCTTTACATGTGGGGCCACCCTCTCATCAAATATCTTATTTCGGCGAAAATAATATAGTGTTTTCTGTTTTGCCACAGCATATAGCCAAGCTGTAGGATTATCAGGTATTCCTTTGCTTTCCCAGGTTTCGGCAGCTAACAGAAAGGTATCGCTTACCACATCCTCGGCAATCTCTATATATGCCAGTCCATACAGCTTACTGATAACCGACACCATCTTGGAGAATTCCTGCTTAAAAAGTTCTTTTAGGTTTATGTTTTCCATACAAAGGAGAAACCCGCCTGTAAAGCGGGTTTATTTATTTACTAAATCATTATCGGGCGTACCTCAACACTTCCACCCCTTTCCATTGCAGGGCAGCCGTGCGCCAGTGTTACGGCCTCTTCAAGAGTATCTGCTTTTACCACTATCAAACCGCCAAGGCATTCTCTTATTTCCACAAAAGGGCCGTCGGTCATAACCCCAGCCGGTTTAAGTATTTTTCCTCCCGATGCCAGTCGTATTCCTTTGTCTCCTTTTAGTTTACCCTGAGCGGCAATACTACCTATCCAGTCCTGCCATTTCTTTTCAACAAGTGTTTTTTCACTTTCAGGCAAGGCCTCAAAGTCGCCTACATGACGGAATAATAATGCAAATTCTTTCATTATTCTGATTTTAAGGATGAATATATAAATTTTAGGGATACTATTTATTAATTATTTACATGATGTGCATGCATACCCGGCACATAATTACCTGCTGGTGTACGAAAGGCAACATTTAACCTGTTAAAGCCATTTATAGCAATTATTGCTATAGTAAGATCTATAAGCTCTTCCTCATTAAACTCTTCCCTTGCATACGCATAAACAGCGTCCTTAACATGACCGTCGGCAAGGTTGGTTACCGCTTCAGCCCAGGCAAAAGCTGCACGTTCCCGATTAGTATACACCGGAGATTCTTCCCAGGCAGAAAGCATATACAGTCTTTGTTCACTCTCCCCCAGTTCCCTTAAATCTTTTGCATGCATATCCAGGCAATAGGCACACCCGTTTAGTTGTGACACCCTAAAGTAAATAAGATGCAACAACTCTTTCTCAATAGACGATTTCGCCAAATAAGCCCCAAAGCTAAACAGTGGCTTTAATGCATTGTAACGTTTTTCAAAAGGATTTGTTCTCTGTTCCATTTTTCTTAATTTTTGATTGATTAATAATTGAACTACACCCTAATGATGACTGAAAAGAAACAAATTGGACACGACTTTGAAAAAAATTTAAAAATAAATTCGATAAACCTGTAAACCACTGTATTCACTATCTTTACATAAGAATTATTTTTCACGAAAATGAGTACTGATACCGTAATAATTACCGATTTCTCTCCCGAATACAAACAGGCTTTTAAACAACTTAACGAAGAATGGATATCCAAATACTTTGTAATGGAGGAAGCCGACTATAAAGCGCTAGATAACCCTGAAAGCTATATATTAGATAAAGGCGGTTACATTATTATGGCATTATATAATAATGAAGCCGTAGGTACCTGCGCCCTAATTAAAATGGACGATGAGAAATATGATTTCGAACTCGCCAAAATGGCAGTATCACCAAACATACAGGGAAAAGGCATAGGCAAAAAACTGATGCAGGCCGTAGTTGACAAAGCTAAAAGCAAAGGAGCCAAATGGCTATATCTGGAAAGTAATACCATACTAACCCCTGCCATCACGCTATACGAAAAAACCGGGTTTGTAAAGGTTAAAAGAGCTGCAACTCCTTATGAGCGTTGCAATATCCAAATGGAACTGGAATTAAAATAACCCTTTAACCGACTCTACAAAGTAAGGCGAATCATTCCATTGTATTTTTTTGTATTTAAAGTCCTGCTTCATACTATCGGGCAGGCAGCTATATAGTGATTCACTTATTTTTTGTAATAACAGCTTACGCGAAAAGGTTTCGGCTACCACGAGGCTTATTTCCCTTACCGGCTTTGGATCGTTAAACTCTTTGTAAAGAGGATTCTCCTTTTCGTTAATCACACTTAATAAAGGCAGTATAGCAAATCCTAAGTCGGCCTTTACAAGATTCTTTAAAGTTTCAATCGAACTTATATCATAGGTAAATCCGTCGTGCTTATCAGTACTGCCTGTTAATCCGCAAATATCAAGCAGCTGTGCATTATAACAGTATTCATGCTCCAGTAATAACAACTGAGGCTTATCCTGTGGTTGCAATTCATAATGAGTCGCCCCTGCCATAGGGTGGTTACTGTTAAGGTAAGCCACAAACGGTTCGTAGAACACAGGGTGTTCCTTTAACCCGTTTGCTCCGGTAGGTGTTGCCATAAGAGCAATATCTATATCACCTGTAAGAGCATCATTTATTAATAGTCCTGTAGGGAGCTCTTTTATGGTAAAATGCATTTTTGGAGCCACCTCCTTCATCTTCTTAATAAACTGCGGAACCAAATAAGGCGACAGTGTAGAGATTACCCCAATGGTACACTCCCCTTCCAGTTGGTTCTTTTCATGAATCACAAAATCTCTTATATCGTCTACCTCCCTCAATATCTTTTTAGCGCGGTTTATAATTTCTTTACCCGGTGTGGTAGGTTTTAAGGGCACTTTGGTTCGGTCAAATATTTTGATACCTATTTCTTCTTCTAGGTTTTTAAGCTGAATGGTAAGTCCGGGTTGGGTTACCATACACTCCTCGGCAGCCTTTACAAAGTTGCGGTGCTCATCTAGTGCTACTATATATTTTAATTGCTGAATTGTCATTATTATAAAATATTTTTATAAAGTTAAAAAATTATTAATTTGATTTATATATTATACTGCAATAATTTTGACTCATCAAATCGAACAAAATATAAATTTAAAACTGAATACGATGAGAACAATACTTTTATCAGCAATCATGTTACTGGGAGTAACAGGTGCACAAAGTCAAACAGACATTACTCTTGCAGGGAATTACAGCGTAGAAAAAAACACCCGCAAATTTTTAAAAGCAGTACACAGCGGTAACGGTCCGCAAATTTATGAGCTATCTATAGCAGATGCCCGTAAGGTACTTATCAATGCACAAACAGGCGACTATAAAAGGCCTGATGCCGATGTAGAAGAACGTACCATTACCCAGGACGGAAGAACAGTTTCCATAAGAATAGTAAAACCAAAAGGAACCAAAGAAAAACTACCCGTACTTATGTATTTTCACGGAGGCGGATGGATATTAGGTAATGCCTTTACTCACAACAGATTGGTTAAAGAACTGGCTGTAGGTGCTAATATAGCCGTAGTATTTGTAAACTACACTCCGGCACCCGAAGCACAATTCCCGGTAGCTAACGAAGAGGCTTATGCAGCAACCAAATGGATTAAACAAAACGGAGGATCAATAGGACTTGACACCACAAAACTTGCTGTAGGCGGAGACAGTGTGGGTGGAAATATGGCTATAGCCGTAACCCTTATGGCTAAAGAGCGTAAAGGACCTGAAATTGACTTTCAGCTACTGTTCTACCCTGTTACCAATGCTGAGTTTGACACTGCCTCATACCAACAATTCTCTACAGGGCATTTTTTAACCCTTAATGCTATGGTTTGGTTTTGGGATGCTTATGCTCCTAATAAAGCCGACAGGAATAATATTACCGCATCTCCTCTAAGAGCCGATATAGAACAATTAAAAGGATTACCGGAAGCACTTGTAATAGTAGCCGAAAATGACGTGCTAAGGGATGAAGGCGAAGCCTATGCTAAAAAACTGAATGCTGCAGGGGTTAAAGTAACCGCTACAAGATACATAGGTACCATACACGATTTTGTAATGCTAAACCCTATTACAAATACACCGGCACCAAGAGCAGCCATTAAACAGGCTATTGATGCCTTAAAAGAAAAACTGAATTAATTATCATAAACAAATAATAACAACAACTTTTAAAATTTAATATCATGAAATTTACAAGAAAAGCAACAGCAAACTGGAAAGGAACAGGAATGGAAGGTACTGGTAAAGTATCTACACAAAGTACCGTATTAAACGACACTCAGTTATCTTTCAAAACCCGATTTGCAGATGGTGTAGGTACTAACCCTGAAGAGTTACTGGCAGCAGCACATTCCGGATGTTTTACCATGCAGCTTAGCTTCCTGCTTAATGAAGCCGGATTTACAGCCGATAATCTTGATACCGAAGCCAAAGTAACTTTTGAAGACGGAACCATTACTACTATAGTATTGGATCTTACAGGAAGTGTACCCGGTATAGCAGCACAACAGTTTAGCGAAATAGCCGATAAAGCAAAACAGATATGTCCTATATCAAAAGCTATAAATGCTGCTATTAGCCTAAATGTAACACTGGTATAAAAAAGAACAGGGCTAAAAACGAAAATTCCCCTGGTAAGGAGGGGAATTTAGCAATTTTTAATCCTGCATCTATTAATAAAAAACTACTTTCAAAAATTTGGAAACGAGTTTAAAATAAAATCCCTCCTTTCGGAGGGATTTTCCCACCATAAACTCAAATATTGAGCAGGTACTACCTGTTCGTTAGAATACACATGCAAATATCCCTTCTTTCTACAATGTGTGAAATACCACAAAACACTGATTTTACCATGTGGAAAACACGTAGTCATTGTAAGAAATCACGTAAACTCGTGATGTAAACGTAATATTAGAAAGTATTTTCTTATAATTATAGGTTTTAAAACTATTTTGTTTTAAAAAAACTCATCGGTTAAGTGTAAAAATAAATCGTCAACGTGTGCAAACACCAGTGTTTTTATACAAAAACTACATATCCTCAAATCATTCCCAATAAAACACGTTATTTGTTGTTTATTTTTAAATAGTTTGTTTTTTTTAGTCTAAAAAATCATTAAATTCGCAACTTAAACAAATATATTAAAGATAATAGCAATGAGTAAAAAAGTAGTAATCGTATCGGCTGTAAGAACTCCTATAGGAAGCTTTATGGGATCTCTTTCTACCGTGTCTGCTGCACACCTTGGTGGTGCTGCCATTAAAGGCGCTTTAGAAAAAATAAACTTAGACCCTAAGCATATTGACGAGGTGTTAATGGGTAATGTGGTACAGGCAGGTGTTGGTCAGGCTCCGGCAAGACAGGCTTCAAGATTTGCAGGCTTACCTGATAACGTAATAGCTACTACTGTAAATAAAGTATGTGCCTCTGGTATGAAAGCTGTTATGCAGGGTGCGCAAAGCATTATGTGTGGTGATGCCGATGTAATTGTTGCGGGTGGTATGGAGAACATGAGCCTTATACCTCACTATGTACACATGAGAAACGGTCAGAAATTCGGACCGGCTACTATGATTGACGGATTGCAGAAAGACGGACTTACAGATGCTTATGATAACAATGCAATGGGTGTATGTGCCGATCTTTGTGCTACAGAATATAAAATTACAAGAGAAGAGCAGGATGCTTTTGCTATAGAGTCATACAACCGTTCGGCTGCTGCATGGGATGCAGGTAAGTTTGATAACGAAGTTGTACCGGTAGCAGTTCCGCAAAGAAGAGGCGAGCCTGTTATGGTTACTAAAGATGAGGAGTATACTAACGTAAGGTTAGATAAAATTCCGTCTCTAAACCCAGTATTCACTAAAGAAGGTACTGTGACTGCTGCAAATGCTTCTACCATTAACGACGGTGCTGCTGCACTTATATTAATGAGCGAAGAGAAAGCAAACGAACTTGGCCTTAAGCCTCTGGCTTACATCAAGTCGTATGCCGATGCAGAGCAGGAACCAAAATGGTTTACCACTTCTCCTGCTAAAGCGCTACCAAAAGCGCTTGATAAAGCAGGTATAACAAAAGACGATGTAGATTTCTTTGAGTTTAACGAAGCCTTCTCGGTAGTTGGTATCGCTAACTCAAAAATATTAGGCCTTGACGCTGCTAAGGTAAACGTAAACGGTGGTGCTGTATCACTGGGTCACCCTCTGGGATGCTCTGGTGCACGTATCATTGTAACGCTTATTAATGTATTAGAGCAAAACAATGCTAAAACCGGTGCTGCTGCTATTTGTAACGGTGGTGGTGGTGCTTCTGCAATCGTGATTGAACGTTCATAATAATTGGTTATTATACTGTAGGCTGTTATTAACTTTTGTGAAAACAGCCAAACCTTGTAACGCTGCTTCAGAATTAACCTTTATATTTGTGGTTATGCTTGGAGCAGCGTTACTTTTTTAATGCTGCAAACAACCAACTTAAAATAAACAACAAATAATTAATTACTATAAATGTTTGGTATTTGTAATCTTGCTATTGTCCCTCTTCGTTTAGAACCGAATGACAGAAGCGAAATGACATCACAGGTTTTATTTGGTGAACATTTTAAAATTTTACAGCAAAAGGCAAAATGGACACATATACAACTGGCTTACGATGGTTATAAAGGATGGATAGACAATAAACAGTACAAAACAATTACCGAGGAAGATTACAAAAATCTGTCCTCATGCCCTGCCGTATTAAATTCTGATTTGGTAGAGTATGTAACTACACCAAACAATTTACTTATTCCCATACCTATGGGAGCTTCATTATCTTTCCTTGAGTTCACTGAGATAAATACTGAGGCTTTTTCGTTTGAAGGATTAAAAACATCGGGCGTAACAGCAAAAGAAAACCTGCTTAAAACAGCCTTTATGTACCTTAACGCTCCTTACTTATGGGGCGGAAAAACACCTTTTGGCATAGACTGTTCTGGCTTTACACAAATGGTATACAAGCTAAACGGATACCACTTAAAGCGTGATGCCTCACAACAGGCAACACAGGGTGAAGCATTAAGTTTTATTGAGGAAAGCGAACCGGGCGATCTTGCCTTTTTTGATAACGACGAAGGTAATATTATCCACGTTGGTATTATAATGGAAGACAACTACATTATACACGGGCACGGTAAAGTACGTATAGACAGATTGGACCATTTAGGTATCTATAACAATGAAACCCGAAGGCATACGCATAAACTAAGAGTAATCAAGAAAATTATATAACACTGGTTATAAACAATATAAAATAAAATCCTGTTTTAATTAACAGGATTTTTCATTTTAGGCACGATGCTTGTTTAGTTTGTGGCAACTAAATAAAACCACATGAAAAAACTATTATTCTTGCCTTTTATGCTGCTGTTTCTTGTAAGCTGCAGTAACGACGATGATTCACAAACAACACAAACCGAACAACCCTTAACGGAAGTAACGTATCTTGATGTTGCATATGGTGATGACCCCGAGCAGACCATGGATGTGTACCTGCCTGCTAACCGAACCGAAGATACCAAGGTATTCGTTTTAATACACGGAGGCTTTTGGTATGCCGGAAGTAAAGAAGACTTTAATCAGGCTGTACCTATTATTAAACAATACTTCCCTGATTATGCCATTGTAAACATCAATTACAGGCTTGCAGATATAGGCAGTCCTGCTTACCCTAAACAAATTGAGGACATACAGCAAATGTTTCAGTATCTTGAAAGTAGTGATTATACTATTTCAAACGATTATGCATTAGTAGGCGTTAGTGCCGGGGCTCACCTGTCAATGTTGTATGCCTATAAATATGATACCGAACATAATGTAAAAGCCATTTGTGATATTGTTGGCCCTGCTGATTTTACAGATGAAGCTTATACCGACCATCCGCAATATGAAAATGCAGCACTGGCATTAGTGGGTACGGCATCTCCTACTCAGGAACAGTTACAGGAGGTAAACCCTGTTAATTTTATTACCGGTATGGCACCGCCAACAATCAGTTTTTATGGAGGTCAGGACGAACTAATACCAAGCTCGCAAGGACCACTGCTTAAAGCAGCTCTTGATAATGCCGGAGTATATAACGAATATACCCTTTACCCTAACGGAGGACACTTTGACTGGGACTTAGCTACCCTAACAGACATGTACAGTAAGCTTATCCCTTTTTGCCAGAACCATTTTTAACCAATTATAATAACCTACCTTAAATGTAAAGCAGGCCTAAAAAGCCTGCTTTTTTCTTACATTTTTTATTTATATTTACCTCATGCACAAACCTGTACAAATAACCATACCTAGACCATGCCATGAAAAATGGGATGAAATGACGCCTACCGATAAAGGAAAGTTTTGTGCCGCCTGCCAAAAAAACGTAATTGACTTTACAAAAGCAACCGACATGGAAATCGTAGAGTTAATTAACGGCAACAAAAATCTTTGCGGACGTTTCTCCCCTTCTCAACTAAACAGGGATTTAATTGTACCGAAAGAAAAAAGTACAGCATGGACTGCCATTGCTGCCGGAGTAATTAGTTTTATTACACTGGGCTCATATAAAGCCACAGCACAGGAAACTGTAAAAACTGAGCAAACTGATGTAAAATCCGATTCCATTACGCAAGAAACTGTTCCTGAAAAATGGATTGTAACAGGAACAATAAGTGATGAAATGGGACCTATGCCTAGTGCTAATATTGTAAATTTATCAAGATCTACCGATACAATTAGTGATTTAGAAGGGAGGTTTAAAATGACTGTTTTTGAAGGTGATATTATTGAAGTACAATATGTAGGATATGAAACTTACTCCTTTAAAGCAGAAAACAAAAAATATGATATTCTACTTGAAGAGCCAAAATCCTTAAGAGAACTTCAAAAAGACGTATATGGTGTAATTGAAGTTAAAAGAACTTTCTTCGGGCGAATATTTCATTCAATAGGTAATATATTCAGATAGTGAGAAAACCAATTCAAATATCAATCCCACAGCCATGCCATGAAAAATGGGATGAAATGACACCTACCGATAAGGGAAGGTTTTGTGCCGCCTGCCAGAAAAACGTAATTGATTTAACAAAAGTATCCGACAGGGAAATTGTACAGTTAATTAAAAGCAATAAAAACCTTTGCGGACGCTTCTCCCCTTCTCAACTAAACAGGGATTTAATTGTACCGAAAGAAAAAAGTACAGTATGGACTGCTATTGCTGCTACAGTAATCAGTTTTATTACACTAGGATCACATAAAGCCACAGCCCAAGAAACATTAAAAACAGAACAGACTGAAAACATCAACAGCTACGAAACTATTGGAATACTCACTGGTGTTGTTCGTGATAAAAATGATGTGCTACCCGATGTTACTATTATAAACAAAACGAATAACGAAACCACCGTTTCCCTATTAAGCGGAAATTATGAAATACTGGCTGATAAAGGCGATATTATAGAGTTTTATCTTGACGGATATATTACCCAAACCATAACTGTTAAATCAAATCCTCATAAAAACGTAAAACTTAAAAAGGATAAAAACTATAATGAACAGGAACAAAAAACAGGACCTTTTGTTATAACCGGAACTGTAAATGATGAAACCGGGCCTTTACCTAGTGCGAATATCGTTATAAAAGGTACATCAATAAGTACACAGGCAGATATAAACGGAAACTACTCTATCGAAGTAAAAAAAGGGGATATACTAGAGTTTTTATATGTAGGATATACTACTAAAGAAATAACGGTAAATAATTTATCGGAAATTAATATAACTATGACTAGTGCAATTATGGGCATGGGTGCAATTGAAGTTAGAAGATCATTCATCGGGCGTGTATTTCATTCCATAGGTAATTTTTTTAGATAGTAATTTTTACATTCTTTATCTTTAGGGCACATTTAAAAATTCGCATCTAAATGATTTTAAAGAAATCCTCTAACCTGCTGATCGCAGCAATTACCTTATGTATGGCATTTACCTCTCCTGCCATAGCACAAAAGAGTAAAGTAGCAAAAACAAACGGCTCACAAATTATTGAGCCAAACGGAAATCCAATAACCCTTAAAGGTACAAACCTGGGTAACTGGTTGGTTCCCGAAGGCTATATGTTTAAAACGGGCAAGGTAGCCTCGCCAAGGCAAATAGACCAGTTACTTTATGAAATGATAGGTCCGGATAGCCTAACCACCTTTTGGCACAAATATCTGGACAATTACATTACCCAAAACGACATTAAATACCTTAAACGAATAGGCTGTAATCACATTCGACTGCCGTTTCACTACAAGATGTTTACTAATGAAACTTATATGGGAACCCAAAATGCAGGGTTTAAATATTTTGACCGTGCTATTGAATGGTGCAGGCAGGAAAACCTATATGTACTACTGGACATGCACTGCGCACCAGGTGGACAAACAGGTGATAATATTGACGACAGTTATGGCTACCCGTGGCTGTTTTTCAGTAAATCATCTCAAGACCTTATGAGTGAGGTTTGGATGAAAATCGCTAAAAAATACAAGGGTGACCCTATTATTATAGGCTATGATGTGATTAACGAACCTATTGCCCATTATTTTACAGAACAGATACCCGACTATAACCACAGGCTATTTATGCTGTACCAACGAATGGTAAAAGACATCCGTTCAGTTGATAAGGAACATACCATTTTCCTAAACGGATCGGTTTGGGCGGGAGATTTCGGTGTGTTCGAATCTATTTTAGACGATAATATTGTTTATGAGTTCCACAAATACTGGTTTGATGTAGAACAGGGCGCTATTCAAAAATATGTTGATTTCCGTGACGAACACAAGATACCCATCTACATTGGGGAAACCGGAGAAAATACAGATGAATGGGTAATGGACTTCAGGCTATTACTGGATCAAAATAATATTAACTGGTGCTTCTGGCCCTACAAAAAGATGGATAATACCAAAGGAATAATGAACTTCACTATGCCCGAAGATTATGCTTTTATTGTACGCTACTCACAAAGCGACCGTAGCTCATTTGAAAAAATACGCGAAAACATGCCCGACAGAACTTTGATACAAAAGGCATTAAACCAGTTTCTTGAAAACTGCCTGTATGAAAACTGCTTCCAAAACAAAGGCTACATTGAAGGTTTAGGACTTACAGTGAAGTAATTATTCTAAATGATAAATTTTAAATTAAGATTCACTACTGTCATTCTGAACGTAGCGATAGCGTAGAGAAGAACCTGTTTTTATTGAACATGGGAAGATATTTCACTCCATTGCATTTCGTTGAAGATGACATCCAGTATCGGAGTAGTTGTCATTTCGACCGCAATGAAATGGAGTGGAGAAATCTCTTTTAATATAATTTAGATTTTTCACTTTGCTATCGCTACGTTCAAAATGACAATTACAAACTATAAGAAACACATACAAACAAAAATGCCCCGCAAATTGCGGGGCATTTTTTTATCTAAATACTTTGTACTAATATCTTAGTACTCGGATTATTTTACTTCTTCAAAGTCTACATCCTGTACGTTGTCACCTTCCGGCTGAGCATCGCCCTGTGGCTGACCTTGGTCTGCGCCACCCTGAGCACCTGCACCAGCTTCGGCCTGTGCTTTATACATTTCTTCAGATGCATTTTTCCAAGCCTCATTGATTTTATCAAGAGCAGGTTGGATAGTAGCAACATCTTTAGTTTCGTAAGCTTTTTTAAGTTCTTCAAGAGCCGACTCAATTGGCTGTTTGTTACTGTCAGATAGTTTGTCACCAAACTCTTTAAGCTGTTTTTCTGTTTGGAAAATCATAGCATCAGCCTCGTTTAGCTTATCTACTTTTTCTTTAGCAGCTTTATCGGCATCAGCATTAGCTTCTGCTTCCTGACGCATTCTTTCGATTTCTTCCTGAGTTAATCCTGAAGAAGCCTCTATACGAATGTCGTGTGACTTACCTGTACCTTTATCTGTAGCCGATACTTTGATGATACCGTTAGCATCAATATCAAATGTTACTTCGATTTGAGGTACACCTCTTTGTGCTGGCGGAATACCGTCTAAGTGGAAACGACCAATTGTTTTGTTATCCTGTGCCATTGGTCTTTCTCCCTGTAATACGTGGATTTCTACCGATGGCTGGTTATCTGCAGCTGTAGAGAACACCTGAGATTTTTTAGTAGGGATAGTTGTGTTAGCCTCAATTAATTTAGTCATAACACCACCCATAGTCTCAATACCTAATGAAAGCGGAGTAACGTCTAACAGAAGTACGTCTTTCACGTCACCTGTTAATACACCACCCTGTATAGCAGCACCAATTGCCACAACCTCATCAGGATTAACACCTTTAGAAGGTTTTTTACCAAAGAATTTCTCTACTTCTTCCTGTATTCTAGGGATACGTGTAGAACCACCTACAAGAATAACCTCATCAATATCTGATTTAGATATACCTGCATCTTTAAGTGCTTTTTCACATGGTAACATAGAACGTTTTACCAAATCATCAGCAAGTTGCTCAAACTTAGCTCTTGTAAGTGTTTTTACAAGGTGCTTAGGCCCGCTTGCAGTTGCAGTTACATATGGTAAGTTTATTTCTGTTTGTGTAGAAGACGAAAGCTCAATTTTAGCTTTCTCTGCAGCCTCTTTTAAACGTTGTAATGCCATAGCATCCTTACGCAGGTCTACACCTTCATCATTGTTAAATTCGTTAGCTAACCAGTCAATAATCACTTGGTCGAAGTCATCACCACCTAGGTGCGTATCACCATTAGTAGAAAGTACCTCAAACACACCGTCACCTAACTCAAGGATAGAGATATCAAAAGTACCACCACCAAGGTCATATACGGCAATTTTCTGATCTTTACCTGCTTTATCAAGACCGTAAGCAAGGGCAGCCGCAGTAGGCTCGTTAATAATCCTTCTTACTTTAAGTCCGGCAATTTCACCTGCTTCTTTAGTAGCCTGACGCTGAGCATCGTTAAAGTAAGCCGGTACGGTAATAACCGCTTCGGTTACAGACTGTCCTAAATAATCTTCAGCAGTTTTTTTCATTTTCTGAAGTGTCATAGCCGAAAGTTCCTGCGGAGTGTAAAGACGGGCATCAATATCCACACGTGGAGTATCGTTATCACCTTTTACTACTTTATAAGGAACGTTGCTTGCTTCTTTTGAACTTTCAGAAAATTTGTTACCCATAAAACGTTTTATGGATGATATTGTCTTAGTTGGGTTAGTAACCGCCTGACGTTTTGCAGGGTCACCTACCTTAATTTCACCACCTTCTACAAAAGCGATAACCGATGGCGTTGTTCTTTTTCCTTCAGCATTAGGAATAACTACAGGCTCGTTACCTTCCATTACGGCTACACACGAGTTGGTTGTTCCTAAGTCAATTCCAATTATTTTACTCATATCGTTTAATAGTTATTATTTTGGATTTTCGATTTATATTTATTGTTTGGTTGTAAATAGTCAATCATTATGCCAAGAGAAAAAAAACATAAAAATGACAGAACAATATGACAAGATGTCATTTTAATTTTTATTACTTTTAGAAAACTTTAAAATGTTTTTAGAAAATTATGAACTTCTGTCTTATTAAAAATAAAATCTAACAACTTATAGCACCTTACCATGAAAAGCATTTACATTGCGCTAATAGTAACGACTATATTATATGGTCCCGGGCTTTATAAATTCCTAAAGGAAAATGTACATAAAATATCTAAAGCCAGTTTTGAAGAACAGCTAACCGCATTTAAACAACTTGGATATACTTTTAATAAAAATATGGATAAGCACGACCTTCTTTCTGTATATAATGAAGACGATTATGAAGCTGAACCTTATAGTTTGCTATACCTCGCTTGGGCAGAAATTGCAGATACTAAAGATAAACCTATATCAAACAACTGCTGGTATTTTGATTATGAGTCTATCGAAAATGAAGGTGACTATGTGGCTATTATTAAAAATCTTGAAAGGATTAGCGATGGTCAACTCAACTTTACCAATGTACACGATAGTATAGACTTTGATAATGAGACAGCATGGGTTTCATTTGACATTAACGGAACTCACTACAAATATGACCTAACATTTGATAACGACTGGGCAGACCATACTCTATTTGAAAACATTCAGGAGCTTGCTGCAAAGCATAATACAACAGGAAAACTCACAGTGTACCCATTGGGACAAAGCGTAATTTTTGACTTTATGACAGAAGCCGAATTAGAACAGTTTAAGAAAGTGACTAAATTAGCTCCTGAGTGGCTTTAAAATGTTTTTTATCGTAAAAAAAAAACAAGTTAATCAGTAAGTATTTAAATCAAAACATAACAACTGATTATCAAGTCACTATAAAAAACGAATCTTATTTTAAGCTACACAAAACCATTTATCTACACAAAACTGCATTTTAAAGTCAAAATACTACTATTCAAAAACAAAATAATTAAATTTTAACTAAATAATTATAATTTAGCATCCAAACCCTATCTTATATACGTATGTATTAATTTTATTCTGGTTTAACTATGCTAAGCAAAAAGATTAATCAAATTCGTTTTGTTACTATTGGAGGGCTGATTGTTTTTATTCTTGCAATAGCAGTTTTAATAGGTTGGTTTTTTAATATCGATATATTAAAAAGTATTTTGGACGGATATATATCCATGAAGTTTAACACAGCACTTTCATTCTTAGTACTGTCGTTTTGTCTTTTAACCTCTACCTCTATTAAAAAAATTTCGGCAACTCTCCTATTAATGGAGATTTTTGTGGTAGTATTTGCCATAGCATCTTTATTACAGGAAATTCTATCTGTAAACTTTGGAATAGATCAACTCTTTTTTCTTGATTTAAAAGGTATAGAAAAACAGGAAGCCTATCCGGGACGTATGTCTCCCATAACATCTTTTTTATTCATAATAATGGGAGCCGGGCTATTTTTTGCTGCCTTATCTCAAAAACTTAGAATTTACTGTCAATATGCTTTTCATTTTGTAACGATAATATCTTCTATATGTATTATAGGATACTTTTTTAGTGTACCCAGTCTTTATAAATTCAGCTTTTTAACACCTATAGCAATACATACAGCTATAAGCTTTTGCATTTTATCTATGAGTGCCAGTATGCTTTATCCCGAGCTAGGATTTACAAGAATATTCACAGTTAAAGAAACAGGGAATATAATTGCAAAGCGGCTTTTTTTACAATTGTTTGCATTAATAATAATAGTAACATATCTAAGACTGCAATTTTTTGAGCATTCCAATTTTAGTATAAATTCCGGATCAATTATGGGATTAAAGCCAAGTTTAGCCATCACATCAATCGGGTTTATTCTTATATGTTTTGTATTTATATACAAAGCTGCCAATGCCATTAACCAATCAGGAAGAAAACAAAAGCTGGCAGAACTACACTTTAAAAGTGTCATTGAGTCGGCTCCCAATGCCTTCATCATATCCGATGAAACAGGTACCATTACCCTTGTAAACAAACAAACCGAAAAAATATTCGGCTATACCAAAGAAGAGCTTGTTGGACAAAAAATAGATTTGCTTGTACCTACAAAATTTAGGCATGGACATCCTAAAAACAGAAATACCTATCACTCTGCCCCAACAGCACGCTATTTTGGTGCCGGTAGGGATTTACACGGTATGAGGAAAGACGGTACCGAATTCCCTGTAGAAATAGGGCTTAATCCGCTAACCACAGCAGACAGTACCCTTATACTGGCCTCTGTAATAGATATTACAAAACGTAAGGAACAGGAAGCTACCATAAACCAGCAGGTTTTAGAGCTACAAAACAAAAATGAAGAACTGGAACAGTTTAATTACATAGCTTCACACGACCTACAGGAACCGCTTAGAACCGTAAACAACTTTATAAAGATTATAGAAGAAGATCACGGTAAAGAACTTAATCACGAAATAAAACTTTATCTTGAACATATAGATCTCGCTACAAAACGTATGAGTATGTTAGTTAGATCACTGTTGGATTTTGCCCGTTTGGGTAAAAACAGACAACTGGTTTATATTGACTGTAATGATATACTTAAAGATGTGGTATCTGACCTAAACGGACTTATATCATCATCGGGGGCAGAAGTGCGCTATGGTGTAATGCCCCACCTTTATGCCTACAGGCTGGAGTTACGACTGGTTTTTCAAAACCTTATAAACAATGCTATTAAATTCCGTAAAAATGACATTCCCCCTATTATTAAAATTCATTGTCATGAAGAGAAAAATTATTATGAATTTTGGGTTAGTGATAACGGAATAGGTATTAACCCAAGGTATTTTGAACGTATTTTCCAGATTTTTAAAAGCCTGCACAAAGAAGGGCATTTTGAAGGGCATGGCATTGGGCTGGCGCACTGTTACAAAATAGTAGGACTGCATATGGGAAAAATATGGGTAGAATCAGAACCCGGGGAAGGAAGTACATTCAAATTTACAATCTCAAAATTTATAGATAACAATGAGCAACGAAGTGATGAACAGGCAGGTAAATTGCATAATGCTGGTTGACGACAATAAGGTTGACAACTTTTTTCATGAAAGGGTGATTAGAAAAAATCATGCCGCTAAGCATGTTGTAATAAAAGAATCGGCAGAGGAGGCTTTGGCTTACATTAGACAAAAAGATCAAAACGGTGAAATGCATCCTGATCTTATTTTTCTTGATATTAATATGCCCGGGATGAACGGATGGGAATTCCTTGAGGAATATACTGCTCTTGATGAAAGGCTACATTGCAAAATGATTGTGGTAATGCTTACCACTTCTGAAAATCCAGATGATATGGAAAAAGCAGAGTTACTTGGTGCACTTTCGGCATTCAAAACAAAGCCTTTAACGGGAGATATGCTGGAAGAAGTACTGGAACATTTTTTTGATATTCACTAAAACATAAATCCTGTTTTAGTTAATTGCAATGCAAAAATGAAACACAAATCAGGAAAAAAATTGGAATGAAAAAGCTGTCACAAAAGTGTCATTCTTAATGTAACGCTGTGAAATGAAGAATCTCTAAATTATTTATAAGAGATTTTTCCTATCGTCAAAATGACAAAGCGTTACTAATAACTACTTTTAGGACAACTTTTATGTGTTACTGTTCAAAATATTCAAAGGCTTCTATTATATCGAGGTAAACCCCGTTAAAACCTGTATTTAGTATTTTATCAAGGTATGAGTCCTGAGTGTTATAAATTATATTTTTCCAATCCTCGTTCCAGTATTGTACGGTATAATTACCCGCCCAGTTAGGATTTTGGGCTTCAAGCCACTCGGGTGTACCTGTTGTCCAGCCACTTTGCCAGTAGTAACGGTAGTCCTCGGCCTCTCCTATAGACATATAACAGATTACCATACGGTTACCACCGTTTGCCTTTGTTTTAAGCTGGGTGATTTCCTGTTGGGTAAAACTCTCCCCACCAAGAAACATATCCATTAACACCACATCATAATTGGTTGCTGCCACAGCAGTGATAAATTCCTGCTTTGTAGTAAAATTTTCAGGATTAATTAGATAAAGGAAATTTTTGGCATCAGTAAGATGGTTTATATCATTAGCGTTCTCGTTGTGCGGAGCCTGTTGTGGTATAACATTAAGTTCCCTTTGCGGAGCCGCCATAGATATATAACCGTTATCTTCATTACGGGTGTATGAATCTGTCACTTTAGATTCACTGGTACAATAATCAGTAACCAGTATTGCTTTACCAAACTCTTTAGACCTGTCTAAAAACTCCATAAGATAATTACTCTCATCTGTAGGAGTAGCCGCATCATCAGAATTGTATCCGTAAAGCAAATCTTCCTGTCCGTGGCCATCTATAGCATTTAGGTATGGGATGTTAAGTGACCCAAACGGATCTCCGTCGTTGGTAAGCAGTTCAATACCGTTTTGAGGTATTATCGCAAAGTTACCGTTTGAAGCTTTACCTTTTTGACTGATACTCATTACAAGCTGACGCATTTCCTGTCTGTAATCAATAATAGTCTCCCCTGGGGTTTCGCCTGTGTTATTATTATTTTCCGGTCCGGCATCATCCATATCGTTATGGCATGCCAGTAGTAAAATTGCTGTGATAGGCAACAAAAGTTTTTTCATTGTTTGGTGTATAGTGGTTGTGGTGTATTTGCTTATGCTCTTTTATAATTGGAAACCCACTCTAAAAAAGCATCTATCTTTTCTGGATTGTCCTGTAACCATAATTCTACCTGTGTATTTTGTATATCCTGATGGATGTAGTAAATAAAGGTTTCATACATCTCTTCATTTTTAGCTAAATCGTAGAAAAAATCTACATAATAATCCCACCAAAAACCTTTCTTTTTATCGTTCTCCTTAAGCTCACCCAAAACCATAAAAAAGGATTTGGTATTATCGGCAAAAAAATCAAAATCTGATTTATCGGCATATTCTTCGTCTCTCCTTAATGCCTGAGACATAGAAAGTAATGCCTCTGCGCCTCCAAACTCACTATCAATAGCTAACGAGCTCAATGTAATATTTACATTATTATCATCTTTAAACTCCACGCCAAGGCTATGATGTTTTTTAACAAGAGTAAGCGCCTCGTTTGCCCTTTTCCCTGTTGGCTCAATAATAAGGAAATTGTACAGCGCCAAAAGCGATTTGGTTCTTTCCTCATAATTTAATTTCCCTAATAACAAATGACTGCTACCGTATAAAGGATTTTGCTGTAACCCCTCCTGAAGGTACTCTTCGGCCTCATCATACTCTTCCAGCCTGCAATCTACTATTGCAAGGGAGTAGTATAGCGAATGAAACTCCGGGGCTGCCTTAATACCTTTTTTAAAAACTTTTATGGCTTCCTTGTGCTTACCTGAGTAATCGAGCGCTATTCCTTTAATGTAATAGCCCTTAGGCATCATATCACTATCTGAATCAATAATGATATCAGCATACTTAACAGTTTTATCAAACTCTCTCAATGATACGTATGACAGACACATTTCATAATAAGCCTCCCAGTTCTTATCATCTTCTGCTATTACCTCTTCGTAAACTGCAATAGCTTCACGATAGTTACCCTCATCATGGAGTTCTACCCCTCTATGGATCTTTTCTTTAGCCGTTTCCTGAGAAAAAGAAGAAAAAGGGACTGCCACAAAGGCAAGGAAAAACAAAAGTTTCTTCATAGTAGTTGGTTTGATATTTGGTTTAAGCGCTTTCAGTTTTCTGTTTTTTACCTACATATATAGCCAATGCTACAACGGCAGCCTCAAATGCTATAAACAGGTAATAACCCATTTTTATTGTTACACCAAAACTACCCGTTGATATATAAATAAGTCCGCCTAAAAGGAAAACAAAAACAGTAAGGGCTGCAAAAAGCACCTGTTTGCGCTGCCTGAATAAAGCTCCCACAAACTGAAATACTGTTGCTGCAAGCACTAAGGCCGAAAACACTATAAGCACTTTAAAAAACGGAGCTATGGGTACTTTTGCAAACCTTGGCAAGCCTCCTGTAACTACATCCAGTAAATTAAAATCACCCCATATAAACCAGTTTTCACTGGCCGCTCCTGCCCCTTCAACCGTTGGTTTATAATTAAAAAACGGACTCGTTAATGTGATTGCGGTAACCATTGCAAAGATGTAAAACACCTTATCTAATAATTTATTTTTCATTTTATATTAATTAGTCAACTAAAAATACGGCATTACTAAACAGTAGGTTCCCGTTTTCCCAGAAACCTCTGAACAACGGATTATCTATCATATAAATTACCTGTCCCTTACCTTTTTGCTCTACAGCAAACGTTACGGTATTCTCCAGGTTTTGCCTTAAATTCTTACCTATAAAACCGAAACTGATATAGTTTTGAGGTACATAAGCCACATTCCAAACATCTTTTAACAGCTGATAATGCATATCGCTGGTTTTAAGGCTGAAATACTTATTACCCAAACCATAAGAAAGCGGGTGGCTTTTATCGATAACATTTTCAATAACAGCTCCGGGTACTGATTCAGAAATTGATCTTCTTTCTGCATTTTTATAATCCATAAAACGGGCTTCAAGAGTTTCCTCTTCCCTGCGTTCCATTTCGGCTATCTTATCAGCTTCAGATGCAAAACGGGTTAAACTGTATCCTTCCCTGTCTTCAAAAACAGTAAGCGCGTTACCAATAGCAATAACCTTACCACCTTCCTCAATAAAACTATCTAATTTATCTTTCTGGTTTTCATCTAAATCATAATAACCATCTGCAAGCACTATAGTACTAAATTGGCTAAAGTCTACTCTGTTTACATTTCTTATATCCACAATGCTTAAAGGATATTCTATCATCTGATCAAAATAGAACCACGCCTGTCCAAAATCGGTAGCACTAATTCCTTCTCCTGCAAGCAATAAAACTTTTGGCGCACTCAGTAACGGATAAGATTCCCCGCCAAGATCACCACCTTCCAGTGAGAAGCCACTTTCCATAACCTCATAATCAGGTTTATTTTCCAGCAGCATATCCATACTGTTTTTAAAGTCATACAGGTTTTGATTATCCCCTTTTAATACAATAAGGTCACCCGGGGTTATTTTAATCCCTCTAAAGGAAGATGCCTTTCTGGCAGAACGAACCTTTATACCGGTTTTTAAAAGACATGACAGAGTTTTTGCCGATGCCCTGCCATTCCAAGGAATATAATAAGCATATACCCTTTCAAAATCCAATTTTCCCTTATAGTTTACTTCAGCTTTTGTTTTAAGTTTCGGGCTGGTCTTTAAGGCATAGCTTTCCACTCCATAAGCATAAGGCAGTGCCCATGCCGTAATATCATACGAAAGACTGTCGGTCAGTTTTGGTGCCGACTCAAATAATACCTGAGTTAGTATAGCTTTCGGTTGTTTTACGTTAATGATAAGGTCATTTGGCTCCACCGAAAAATCCTTATCATCGTTATCCATATAACTGTAACCGTTAAGCTTTTTAGTATCGTTGGCATATGCAAACTGAATGTTATTGCGTTCCAGTAATTCGGCTAGCTGTTGAGTTTTTCCGCCATTTTTAATAATATAGGTACTGTATTTTCCTTTAGGCTTTTCCTGAGCTTCTTTAAAATACTCCCTGAAGTTTTTAACCAGTTTGTCTTTTTGCCATGAGGCAGTTTCTACAGCTGTTAGTACCGCTTCTGTATGATGGTCTATCCTATCCTGTAAAGTCAGCACATTTCCGTTACTCATTACTACTGCCCTTCCGGCACCAATACCACCCTGCTCATAAGTCATCCCCACAGCTCCGTTAAAGCTTGGGTAAGTATCACCATAACTAGGGTAAAACAAATCAAAGCGTTCACGAGTATAGTAATTCCAACCTTTAAGGTCAAACCTTTTTGAGGTCATTTCCCCTATAGCCATGTGGAAATCTTTTTGCGCCTGTGTAATATACTCATGCATAGGCTCTGCCGCAGGGGGAAAGAAATACGGTTCGTTATAGCCCATTTCGTGTACATCTACGTGTACCATTGGCATCCATTTATTATACAGCCTAACACGCTGTTGCGATTCGGCCTGAGTTTGCCATGCCCAGTCACGGTTAAGGTCGTAAGCATAATGGTTTTGCCTTCCTCCCGGCCAGGGCTCCATGTGTTCCCTGTCGGTATGCCCTGGGTGAAGCATTTGCCCTGTTACATCCCTAAGCCAGTTTCCATAGCGGGAGTATCCGTCAGGATTTAAGCAGGGATCCAGTATCACTATGGTGTTTTCAAGCCATTCCTTTGTTCTTTTATTGTTAGGGTTAATAAGCTCAAAAGCTACGCTCATGGCGCTTTCGGCTGCTCCCGGTTCGTTACCGTGTACATTAAAACTAAGCCATATTATAGCCTTATCGTTAACCTTTGCAGGCTTTTCGGCAAGCATCCCTATTTGATATAAGTGATTCTTCCTTATATCCTCTAATTCCTTTAGATTTTGAGGAGTAGATATATAATAAGTATTAAGGCTCCTGTCCTGATAAGTATAGCCGTATTGCTTTTTAAGTATATAGTCTGAATTTTCTGTTAAGTGGTTAAAGTAGTTTTCCAGTTCATGGTAATAGCTTACCTGACTTCCGTAACCGGGAATAAATTCGGCCGGACTTTGTAGTTGCGCCTGTAGGGTTATTGTAAAAAAGAAGAACAGATAAAAAAATAGTTTTTTCATATAATAAGGGGTTGAATCATCAAATTTAGATAATTTAATTTCAATTTGTAGTTAATATTTTAAATACTAAAAAAATGTTAAACAATAAACCAAATACAATAAAAAAATATAAAAACTTGTTTTTAAACATATTAACTAAATAATAAAGATTATAAAACGCACCTTACCAAAAAGAATCATTTTATTGATAACTACTGTTACAATATTATTCGGATGCCAAAATGATTATGTTAATACCGATTCCACTAACACTACACATAGTCATACTACAGAACCAAAAATTCTAAATTTAAATCAGGTAATTAGTGAAATTACTAACGACAAAATTTTAGAATCTTTAAATAAGTTTAAAGAAAGTCCATCCATATTAAAAAATAATTTTCCTGATTTTGAAAATGGAGAAACTTACTTCGAAAAGTTTGAATTTCCTGAACTTATTCAATATCAAGCTTATTTAAAAGGCATAGATCGTAAAGATTCAGTCCCCTATGTCCTAAATTATCTGATTACTAAGGATATTAAAAATGGCTTGGAATACTCAGGTTATATAAAATATATACCTACTATCATACCCGAAGACAACACTATTCAAATTAGAAATTTCACAGGTACGATGCAACTACTTTCTGATGATATGATTCAGGTTGGAGAAGTCATATACGATCAGGGTAATATGGTCTCTAATACTTTTGGCACAACAACATGCTATACCGAAATAGTACAGGTAACTCATGTATGTTCAAATGGTGGCAACCACACTCCTGGAGAGGATTGTCAGCCAGGTTATATAAACGATGCATCCTATTCTTATTTTGCTGTTACAACATGTACAACAGAATTTGATTACCATACACCTCCAAATTTTATTGGAGGAGGCGGAGGCGCTACTATGACTGAAGTAGAAAAGTTTTATTCCTTAAAACTCAACAATGATCAAAGGGCTTTTCTAGACCAAAACTCAACAGTCAAAAATAAAGTTTTTGAATACATAGAGCGTACTGGATCTTTTATTACTGGGGTAAGACTTGTTGATATTTCAAGAAATAACAATCAGTTGTCAAATAGTTTATTTAATTATTTGGAGGTTAATAATTATTCCCTGAATAGTACACGAGCAATAAGTGAAATAGCAAACTATGTTACTCGTACAGGTCAAATAACACAAGAAAAAATAAATACAGGTATTAATATGATTAATAGCCTTAACAATAACACGGCATTAAGTATTAGTCCTTTTTTTAAATACCCAACAGGAAGTAATTACGCTACACTTTATCCTAAATTAACTGAATATCTAAAATTCAGAATACCTCAACTAAAATATAACCAATTTATTATCGATAAATTAGTTCAATACAGTGAACTACCCGAAAGTCAAGTAATAGAAGATTTACAATGGGGAGTAGGTCCTGAGATACAAATCGTACAGCTTGATAATGCTTGTCCAACTTGTTCTACAACTACATATGGTATGTTCGACCCAACTACTCCAAATGTATTATATGTAGACGTTGATTTCGCTAATCTCTTGGAAAACTCAGAACCTGGTCAAGAAGGAAATACACTAGCATTTCTTATTGGAGTTACCTTACTTCATGAATATGTTCACCTTGGAGATTTTGTAGATGGTATTGATCAACCAGGCGAAGAAGGTATACTTTTTGAAGAAGCTACTTACGGTGAATCGATTTGGATTACTAATGCTGGAAGGGTATTATGCAAATGGGAAAATGATTAAAAACATTACAAATAATAACCTATTAAAATCAAATTATTATGTACAAGCTTTTAATACCCTTTACGATACAAATATTAATTTTAATTAATTTTCCTTTTTGCAAAAAAGAAAAGCAATGTGATATCATAACTGAGATCATAAACCACAAGCAAATACAGCATTTTTTACATCCTGAAGTCAAAGGGAGAGACACACTTTATATTGAAAAATCGCAATTATGTGATTCCTATAACCAAAAGGTTAATAATATTGTAGTAATAACTATAGACAATACAGAAATTGCAAGAAAAAGTAACTACATGCAAATTCTTAAAATTGACAAGAAAGATGGTAAATTAAATGCTGTCAGCCTAGGTTACCCTATTGAAGGTGCTTCTTTCGTAGTACACTTCGACAATCATCAAAAAATTATTAACATAAAAGCTTATGAAAATTAATTAAGTCCCTAATTAAAATTCTATTAAATGAATAAAATAGCAATTTTAATTATAGCCTTTTTCTGTAGTAGTATTATATATTCTCAAGATATTGAAAGCCTTAAAAACCACGATACAATTTATCTGGTTTTAAAACACAGTATTGAGAGAGAAGTTCAAGATTTTAAAACCTTTACCTTTTCTGCTTCTGGTAATAATTCTTTATTTGAGTTTAATTTTAGGGAAAAGGCTGACAAACATAAAATAGTTAATATAACTACTGAATTAAAACATAAACCCATAAAAGTTTGTAACAAAAAAAATCAATTTATAGAAGAAAACAAGAAAAATATAATTGATATCTCTTTAATTGAAAAATACGGAACTAATAAACTATTTAATGAAATTCTACAAGTAAACAAATTGAATAAGGTTTTTTATGTAATCGATGAAAAAGAACTAAAAAAAAGAAAAATACACCTGAAAAAAGCAAGAGTCTTTGCTGTAGGATATATAGAAATGTAAATAACCGCTCTTCTGTTTTCATAAATAGAGGAGCGTTTTTTTTAATACTAGTTTTTATATAGATTCTTAAACAACATAGACAAATATAGTTACTGTGACTTACTCCCTATGCAAATTAGAAACAGCCGTTAGAAGAAAAGTAATAAAAACCGATGAACTACATCTTTCACAATTAAATTCTGATTGATTCATTCATTTTTTAATTATATTATTAATTTTCGTTAAAAATTTAAATTAAAAATAACATTCAAAGCTTTTTATATATAAATTTGCTTTACCCCAACCACATTCATACTGTGAAGATTAGCCAAGTAAAAGTAAACTAAGTACAGTAAATTTAAAACATTATGAAGCGCACCTTCCGACTAATTACTGCCCCCACGGTAATAGTTCTGATAATGGTAGTAGCTGCATGCAGCAGGTTACCCCATGAACAGGATAACGACGGGAAAAAAGAAATAAAACAACAGGAAAAGGCATTAACCAACTCTCCTGAACATATTAACGACCTAAAGCCAATAAAACCTAAGGCTTAGGCTGCCTGTTACAAAAAATTAAAACAATATTAATACTAAAGTAAAACCTGTTGGGCATCCAACAGGTTTTATCATTTTAAGGTAAAAATTAAGAAAATTTTAGTCTGAATATTTTTTATTTTTTATTGCTAAACATAGGCTTAGGGTTCTGTGGTTTCAATCACAATTATTATCTTTGCATGCTTTAAAACAAAAAATACAATGCGTATATCCTACAATTGGTTAAAACAATTTATAAAATTAGACTGGAACTCAGAGGAAACTGCCAACCTGTTAACAGATCTTGGCCTTGAAGTAGAAGGTGTAGATAAGTTTGAGTCGCTTAAAGGCGGACTGGAAGGTGTAGTGGTAGGCCATGTACTTACGTGTGTACAACACCCTAATGCCGACAGGTTAAGGGTTACAACTGTAGACCTTGGCGATGGCAATGCTCCCGTACAAATTGTTTGTGGCGCACCAAACGTAGCAGCAGGACAAAAAGTACCTGTAGCAACAATTGGTACCAACCTTTATGATAAGGAAGGTAACCCGTTCCAAATCAAGAAAGGAAAAATACGCGGCGAAGAAAGCTTCGGGATGATTTGTGCCGAAGATGAACTTGGTATAGGTGAAAGCCATGACGGTATTATGATTCTTGATGAAGACCTTAAACCGGGGACTCCGCTTTCTAAGGTATTTAATATTGAAACCGATGAGGTTTTTGAAATAGGACTTACGCCAAACCGTGCCGATGCAATGAGCCACTGGGGTGTTGCCCGCGACCTGCGTGCCGGTATGGTTCAGCGTAATGTAAACACCGAACTTATTACTCCATCGGTAAGCAATTTCAGGATAGACAAACGTACCCTTAAAATTGATGTTAAGGTAGACGATAATAAACTTACACCTCGTTACTGTGGTGTTACCATATCAGGCGTTACAGTACAACCTTCACCTGCATGGTTACAAAACAGGCTTATGGCTATTGGTATTACACCAAAAAACAATATTGTAGACGTTACTAACTATGTAATGCACGAATTGGGTCAGCCGCTACATGCTTTTGATGCAGGTAAAATAAGGGGTAATAAAATCATTGTTCAGACTGCTGAAGCCGGAACTAAATACATTACGCTTGATGATGTTGAACGTACACTGCATGAGGACGACCTTATGATTTGTGACGAAAACGGACCAATATGTATTGCAGGTGTTCTTGGCGGAAAAAGATCGGGGGTTAACGAAAATACAGCTTCCATATTTCTGGAAAGCGCATACTTTAATCCGGTATCAGTTAGAAAGACAGCAAAAAGACATGGTATAAATACCGATGCTTCTTTCCGTTTTGAAAGAGGTATTGACCCTACTATTACCGAATATGCCCTAAAAAGAGCAGCCCTGCTTATACAGGAAACTGCCGGAGGCGAAATCACATCTGATGTGATAGACATTTACCCTAAAAAGATGGAAGACCATCAGGTATTTGTAAACTTCAAAAATGTAGAGAGAGTAATTGGTCAGGAAATAAACAAGGAGACTATTAAAAAGATATTAGTATCGCTGGATATTAAAATCAACAGTATGTCTGACGCCGGTATTGGTCTTGTTATTCCTTCTTACCGTGTGGATGTAGAAAGAGAAATAGATGTAATTGAAGAGATATTAAGGGTATATGGCTACAATAATGTGAGTTTCTCACAAAAGCTTAATGCCTCTATGTCAAACGCAGCGCGTACTGAAGATTACAAACTGCAAAACATAATCGCAAACCAGTTGGTATCTGTTGGCTTTAACGAAATGATGGCTAATTCCCTTACCTCTCCTGATTATGTTAAGCTAAGCGAAAACCTGAAAGAAGAGTTTAACGTTTTAATGCTTAACCCACTTAGTAGTGATCTTTCGGCAATGAGACAATCATTACTGTTTAGCGCACTGGAGGCTGTTTCCTTCAACATAAACAGAAGAAGAAGCGACCTTAAGTTCTTTGAGTTTGGTAAATCGTACCACAAGCTACCTTCAGGTTATGACGAGAACAAACACCTAACACTTACCCTAACGGGTAACCGCATGCAGGAAAGCTGGACTCAGGCACAAAAACCTTCAGACTTCTTTATGTTTAAAGGTTATGTAGATATGGTATTACAACGCTTAGGAATTAATAAAATACAAACACAGCCCGCTACTAATGATGTGTTTAGCGAAGGCCTAGCTTACACGCTTGGAAGCGAAACTTTAGTTGAAATGGGTGTGGTTAAAAAACAGGTTTTAAAGCACTTCGATATTAAGCAGGAGGTTTTCTTTGCCGATTTTAACTGGAGCGCTGTAATAAAAGTGGTTTCTGCAAAAATAAAATTTACAGAAATTGCCAAGTTCCCTGAAGTTAGGCGTGACCTTGCCCTTCTTGTAGATCAGGAAGTATCGTTCCAAAATATTTATGCCATTGCAAGACAAACAGAGAAATCGTTACTTAAAGACATTAGCCTGTTTGACGTATATGAAGGTAAAAACCTTCCGAAAGGCAAAAAATCTTACGCAGTAAGCTTTATCCTTCAGGATAACACAAAAACGCTTACAGATGCTCAGATTGACAAAATAATGGATAAAATAAGACAGAATCTGGAAACTCAAACCGGTGCCCAGTTAAGATAATACCAAACAATAAATAAAAGAGCCTCCCTAAACAGGAGGCTCTTTTATTTAATTTACTTTTTGACCATTGTAAGGAGGCATGTTAAGAAAATCTCTCCACGCAATAAGCAAATCTTTAAATTCATCTAAAGGACACACTGGAGGTAAAACATTTATACCATCCTCATCGTAAAACTCAATACCATTAGGTGTAATAAAAGCTATACCGCCACCATCAGTGCTAATATCGTTGTTAGTCATCAAATCATAATTTCCCGATAAAGCCTTATCAATATCATCAATAATCTCATTAATTGTATCAATATGTCTATATTCAACTATAAAGCCTGCATCTGGATCTACTCCATTACTGCATTTATAATTAAAACCTTCAACCTCTTTATTAACCAGTTTAATACCTCTCTTTTTTAAAATATCCATAACGTAAAAAATTAAAAAAAGGACTACCTGTATAAGTAGTCCTTTAGAATATAAAACTGAAATGATTTATTATTTTTTAAGTGCTTTAGCTTCGTCCATCATTTCAAGCCCCATGTAAAGGTTACTTAAAAGTGTTCTGAACTCATCCCTCTCAGGATCTAAATCATAAGCTTTCTTAACATTTACAAGAGCAGCCTTGTAAATATTATCTCTTTTCTTTTTAAGCTCGTCATAACGCGCCATATCCTTTTTAGAAGTACCAAGGCCGTTCATTTCCTCAACAATAACATCTTCTCCAGCAAGCTGTACAATACCCATATTGTAGTATGCATTAGCATATTTAGGATCTAACTCTACAGTTTTTTTATAGTACTGCATAGCCTCGTCATTTTGACCGGACTGAGCCGAAGTAACACCAAGGTTAAAATACAGGTTAGGATCTTTAGAACCTTTATCTAATATGCTCTGGATTGTTCTTTTATAACCCTCCATATCACCAGACTCATAATATATTTGAGCTTCTGCCTGTAATAAACCTATATCATCAGGGTTTTCCTTCTTAGCTTTTTCAATCGCTTTCATCGCCTTAGCATTATCACCATTATGGATATAGATAAGCGCAATGTTTTTGATGATATCACCTTTTATTGAAGGATCCTTATGAACTCCAGGATCTGTATATCCCTGACCTTTTACATAAAGGTCTCTTGTTGCTTTATCAGAAAAATACTGAACTTCTCCTTCTGGGCTTTTTGCAGTATAACTTAGTCTTTTATTTGTAAAACCTAACTGGTCTAACTGTTCAAAATACCTAAGTGCAGTATCATAATCTTTAGCATTAACTGCAAAAGCAGCTGCGTTATAAAGATTAATAGTATCCTTTTTGTTTAGATTATAAGCCGTTTCATACAATGGCACAGCAGCTTTGTAATTTTGTTGCTGACCAAAATTCTTTGCTATTTTTAAAACAGTAGCACTTACCTCCGGGTAAATTTCTTTAGTAATTTCCGGAGTGTACTCTCTCTTACCGTTTTTTTCAAGCTCAATCACCTTGTCAAAATCAGCAATAGCACCATTTAAGGCATTTTGATCCATTTTGGTCATAGCCATATAAAGATCATAGTTCCCTTTATAATAGTAAAAATCTGCTTTTTGCTTATCATCAGCACTTCCCAGTAATGGTTCAGTCTTATCAATAAGCGATTTCATCTCCTGCATAATTTCCGGAGAAGGATCTTTTTTCATTAGTTTCTTCATAGCCTTAAGCTCATCTTTTTGAGCAAAAGCACCAACAGAAATTAATAAAGATGCAGCAATTGCATATTTAGCTTTCATTGTATTCTGGTTTTTTAAGTTTATTCCTGTTCCTGATTGTTTTCGTTATCATCCTGAGCAGTAGCTTCGCCTGTTACGCCATCAATGTTTGTGATATCTTCTGCCTCAGCATCAATAATATCCTCATCTTCCTCACGTAAAACTTTTGCTACAGCAGCGATAGAGTCGTTACCTTTAATATTAATCAGCCTCACACCCTGAGTGGCACGCCCCATAACCCTTAGGTCAGAAACACGCATCCTGATAGTAAGCCCTGATTTATTGATAATCATTAAATCATCATTATCGGTAACATTATTAATAGCAACTAATCCTCCGGTCTTATCGGTAATATTAAGGGTTTTAACCCCTTTACCACCCCTGTTGGTTATCCTGTAATCCTCCAGGCTTGAACGCTTACCATAACCTTTTTCAGACACCACAAGGATTTCGCTTTCCATATCATTTACAGAAACCATACCAATTACCTCATCATTGTCATCTTTAAGGGTAATACCACGCACACCCGATGCATTACGTCCCATTGGGCGTGTTTTACTTTCCTCAAAACGAACTAGTTTACCCGACTTAACAGCAAGCAGCACATGGCTGTCTCCTGTAGTTAGTTTAGCTTCAAGCAACTCATCGTCTTCACGAACGGTAATTGCGTTAATACCATTTAACCTTGGGCGTGAGTACTGCTCTAAAAGGGTCTTTTTAACAATCCCTTTTTTAGTAGCCATAATCACATAGTGGTTATTAATGTACTCTTCATTTTTAAGATCCTGTGTACAGATGAATGCCTTAACCTTATCGTCATTCTCTATATTAATTAGGTTTTGTATAGCACGTCCTTTACTTGTTTTACTACCTTCAGGAATTTCGTAAACCCTCATCCAGAAACATTTACCTTTTTGGGTAAAGAATAACATATACTGGTGGTTAGTAGCAGTAAACAGATGCTCCAGGAAGTCCTGATCACGGGTAGATGATCCTTTTTGACCTACTCCACCCCTGTTTTGGGTTTTGTATTCAGAAAGCGGAGTACGCTTAATGTAGCCGGCATGCGAAATAGTAATAACCACATTCTCATCGGCAATAAGATCTTCAATGCTTACATCGGCACCAGAGTACTCAATTTGAGAACGGCGTTCGTCACCATATTTTTCTCTAACCTCTGTAAGCTCCTCTTTAATAAGCTGCATTCTCAGCTCTTTGCTTTCTAATAACGCTTTCAATTCGGCAATCAGTTTCATGATTTCCTCATATTCAGCTCTCAGTTTATCCTGCTCCAGTCCTGTAAGCTGCCTTAAACGCATCTCTACAATAGCTTTAGCCTGGATTTCACTAAGTTTAAATCGTTCTATTAATTTTTCGCGAGCCTCTTCTCCGTCTTTAGAACCACGGATAAGCGCAATAACCTCATCAATATTATCTGAAGCTATAATAAGACCTTCTAATATGTGCGCACGCTCTTCAGCCTTGCGAAGTTCATATTTTGTTCTTCTTACTACTACATCATGCCTGTGCTCCACAAAATAATGGATAAGCTCTTTAAGGTTTAATGTATGTGGTCTTCCATTTACAAGCGCAATGTTGTTTACACTGAAAGAAGACTGTAATTGAGTATACTTGTAAAGCATGTTAAGCACCACGTTTGGCACTGCATCCTTTTTAAGGATATACACAATACGCATACCTTTCCTGTCAGACTCGTCACGTATGTTGGATATACCTTCAATTTTCTTTTCGTTTACAAGGTCGGCAGTCTTTTTAATCATCTCTGCCTTGTTCACCTGGTAAGGTATTTCGGTAACAATAATACATTCTTTACCGTCTACCTCTTCAAACCTTGCCTTACCGCGCAGTACCACACGGCCACGACCGGTTTTAAAGGCTTCACGAACTCCTTCATAACCATATATAACACCTCCCGTAGGGAAATCAGGTGCTTTTACATAGTTCATCAGCTCGTCTATCTCAATTTCGTTATTGTCAATATATGCCAGGGTACCGTCTACCACTTCACAAAGGTTATGAGGCGGCATGTTTGTAGCCATACCTACTGCAATACCCGATGCACCGTTAATTAAAAGATTGGGTACACGTGTAGGCATTACGGTTGGTTCCTGTAAGGTATCGTCAAAGTTTAACTGGAAGTCAACAGTTTCCTTTTCAAGGTCGGCCATAATATCCTCAGATATTTTTCGCATCCTTGCTTCAGTATAACGCATTGCTGCAGGACTGTCTCCGTCAATCGATCCGAAGTTACCCTGACCGTCTACCAAAAGATACCTCAAACTCCAATCCTGCGCCATACGCACCATAGCGTCATAAACAGAGGAGTCACCATGAGGGTGATACTTACCTAATACCTCTCCTACAATCCTTGCCGATTTTTTATAGGCCCTATTAGAAAGAACCCCAAGTTCGTGCATTCCATAAAGTACTCTTCGATGTACGGGTTTCAAGCCATCTCTAACATCAGGAAGGGCCCTCGATACAATTACTGACATTGAATAGTCAATATAGGCCGATTTCATCTGGTCCTCGATGTTAATAGGAATTAACTTTTCTCCTTCAGACATAAATAGTTATATTAAAAATTATTTTTATTACAAAACGTGCCAATATACGCATTTTTATTGGCATTGTCGAGCTAAAAAACAATTAATTTCCAACATTTATTAACACCTTAAATACGTTAAACAGTTAATAAAGTAATGCTATATAATTTCTTTTTCTGCCTTTTTTTTTGTCACTTAGCATGACAGGACCTTCAGTAGGTATGGTTTTTGTAAAATCTTATTTAAATAGTTAAATTTACAGTATCAATTCTTTTATTATGGATGATAATTTTTCACCAAGGGTCAAAGACGTAATTACCTACAGTAAAGAGGAAGCTTTACGACTGGGCCACGACTTTATTGGTACAGAACATTTGATGCTGGGGATATTGAGGGACGGAAACGGCAAAGCAATTTCTATACTTAACAATATATCTGTTGATTTAGATCTTTTAAGAAGAAAAGTAGAAATATTAAGCCCTGCTAATCCTAACGCGGAGCGCGGGAACGATAAAAAGAACCTGCACTTAACGCGCCAGGCAGAACGTGCCCTAAGAACCACATTTCTGGAAGCCAAGGTTTTCCAGAGTACCTCTATCAGTACGGCACATTTACTGTTGTGTATTTTGCGCAACGAAAACGACCCTACAACAAAATTGCTTAATAAGCTAAAAATCGATTACGAAACAGTTAAAGAACAATTTATCAACATGACATCAAGCGAAGAAGACTATATGGAAAACCAGCCAAGGGCTGAGTCTTACAATGATGATGCAGGACAGGATGACAGTATGCGCGAGAGCACCTTTAATAACCCTACCCCGCAGGGTGGCAAAGCCAACAAAAAATCTAAAACACCTGTTTTAGACAATTTTGGCCGAGACCTTACCGAACTTGCCGAAGAAGGCAAACTGGACCCTGTTGTTGGTCGTGAAAAGGAAATTGAGCGTGTTTCGCAAATACTTAGTCGCAGAAAGAAAAACAATCCGCTGCTTATTGGTGAACCCGGTGTGGGTAAATCGGCCATAGCAGAAGGACTGGCCCTGCGTATCGTACAGAAAAAAGTATCACGCATACTATTCAACAAACGTGTGGTAACATTAGATCTTGCCAGCCTGGTGGCAGGTACTAAATACCGTGGTCAGTTTGAAGAACGTATGAAAGCGGTGATGAACGAACTGGAAAAAAATGATGACATCATTTTATTTATAGATGAGATTCATACCATTGTAGGTGCAGGTGGCGCTACAGGTTCGCTGGACGCCAGTAACATGTTTAAACCGGCACTGGCTCGTGGCGAAATACAATGTATTGGTGCCACTACCCTGGATGAATACCGACAGTATATAGAGAAAGACGGTGCATTGGAAAGGCGTTTCCAAAAAGTAATGGTTGAACCTACATCTGTAGAGGAAACCATCATTATACTTAATAACATTAAAGGTAAGTATGAGGAACACCATAATGTTAACTATACACCGGAAGCTATTGATGCCTGTGTGAAGTTAACCAACCGTTATATGTCTGAACGTTTCCTTCCGGACAAGGCTATTGATGCACTGGATGAGGCAGGATCTAGAGTACACATTACTAATATTAATGTACCAAAACAAATTCTTGACCTTGAAAGACAACTGGAAGAAGTACGTGAGCTTAAAAACTCTGTAGTTAAAAAACAGAAATATGAAGAGGCTGCAAAGCTTCGTGACGACGAGAAACGCATTGAGAAGGATCTTGCCATTGCTCAGGAAAAATGGGAAGAAGATGCTAAAAACAATCGTGTTACCGTTACCGAAGACAATGTGGCAGATGTTATCTCTATGATGACAGGTATCCCTGTAAACCGTATTGCGCAAACCGAAAGCAACAAACTTGCCGGCCTACCGGAACTTATTAAGAGTAAGGTTATAGGTCAGGATGATGCTGTTGTCAAGATTTCAAAATCAATTCAGCGTAACCGTGCCGGACTTAAGGATCCTAACAAACCGATTGGGTCATTTGTTTTCCTTGGTCAAACCGGTGTAGGTAAAACACAGCTGGCTAAGGTATTGGCTAAAGAACTGTTTGACTCTGAAGATGCCCTTGTACGTATTGACATGAGTGAATACATGGAGAAATTTGCCATATCAAGACTGGTAGGTGCGCCTCCGGGGTATGTAGGTTATGAGGAAGGCGGACAGCTTACCGAAAAAGTACGCAGAAAACCTTACTGTGTTGTGCTTCTTGATGAGATTGAGAAAGCGCATCCTGATGTATTTAACATGCTTTTACAGGTACTTGACGATGGTTACCTTACAGATAGCCTTGGTAGAAAAATTGACTTTAGAAACACTATTATAATAATGACATCAAACGTGGGTGCAAGACAGCTTAAAGACTTTGGTCAGGGAGTTGGTTTTGGTACTGCTGCCAAAAAAGCACAGGCCGATGAGCACAGCAAAGGTGTTATTGAAAGTGCTCTTAAAAAGACATTTGCGCCGGAGTTTATTAACAGGATAGACGATATTATTGTGTTTAATCCTCTTGAGAAAGAAGACATCGACAAAATTATCGATATCGAACTGGCTAAACTATATGCCCGCATTAAAGACCTTGGGTATAATATTACCTTGTCTGAAAAGGCTAAAAACTTTATTGCCGACAAAGGTTTTGATAAGCAATATGGTGCAAGGCCACTAAAAAGAGCCATACAAAAGTATGTTGAAGATACACTTGCAGAAGAGATTATCACTTCTAAAATAGGTGCCGGAGACGAAATTTTTATGGATCTTGACGACAATGAACAAGAACTTGCTGTGACTATTAAAAAAGCGGAGAATCCGACTAGTTAATAGTTTAGGATATATATTTAGAAAATCCCCGGCAGTTGTTACTGCCGGGGATTTTTGTTTAACTACTTTCTGTTTGTCTATTAAATATATTTAATACCCTCACAAAAACAAACAACTAAAAACCTCATAGTCAATTTGTGAGGATAGTTATATTAAATTTTAAATAAAAATACCGCTACCTCTTTACTTATTTAAAAAAAGTAGTACTTTAGAAGTATATAATTATACTAAAATGTTCGACAAAGTTATTGTAGGCAGTGAAGAATGGTGCTCATTTCCGGCACTTGGCATACCGGCTATTAAAGCCCGTGTAGACTCGGGTGCAAAAACCTCTGCCCTTCATGCCATTAACATCAATCCGTTTATAAAAGATGGTGACAACTGGGTTAAGTTTGACATTAACCCTATACAAAACAATACCAAAACCATTATTCATTGTGAAGCTCCGCTTATTGACAAGCGAATTGTAAAAAGCTCCAGCGGATATAGGGAAAAACGTTATGTTATAAAAGCCAGCCTTCAGGTAAGTGATACCACATGGGAGGTTGAGGTTACCCTTACCAACCGCGACTCAATGGGTTTCCGTATGCTGTTAGGCCGTGAGGCTATGAGCGGACGCCTTTTGGTAGACCCGGAACAAAAATACCTGTTGGGACAACCTACAACCGAAAAGCTTAAAGAATATTACAGCACTAACGACGAGCCTAAAAAAGGACTTCGTATAGGGCTTTTAGCCAGTAATCCTGAACTGTACAGTAACAGGCGTATTATAGAGGCAGGTGAACTGCGCGGACACGAAATGCACTTTCTTAACCTTAAGTACTGCTACATGAAACTGGATGCCGAAACTCCCGAAATACACTACAGGGGCGGCAGGGTACTTAATGACTTTGATGCTATTATACCGCGTATTCGTCCAAGCATGACGTTTTATGGTTGTGCACTTACACGTCATTTTGAGGCTTTAAAAGTATACAGCCTTAACTCGGCGGCAGCCATAAGTCAGTCGCGAGATAAACTGTTCTCATTACAGTTATTGCTTAACAGTGGTATTGACATCCCTACCACAGGGTTTGCTAACTCCCCTCTTGATACTAACGACCTGATTAAAATGGTAGGTGGTTCTCCGCTTATCGTTAAGCTGCTTGAAGGTACTCAGGGTAAAGGCGTTGTACTGGCCGAAACCAAAAAGGCGGCCGAGAGTGTTATAAATGCCTTTAAAAGCCTTAACGCCAATATTTTGGTACAGGAGTTCATTAAAGAGGCAAACGGTAAGGATATACGCTGTTTTGTAATAGACGGCAAAGTGGTAGCTTCCATACAACGTGAAGCACTACCGGGAGAGTTTAGGGCAAATATTCATTTGGGTGGTACGGCCTCTGTTATTAAAGCCACTCCCGAAGAAAAAAGAATTGCCATTAAAGCCACCAAAGCTATGGGGCTTAAAGTGGCGGGTGTAGATATTATCCGTTCCTCTAAGGGTCCGCTATTACTTGAGGTAAACTCTTCACCGGGTCTTGAAGGCATAGAAGGCGCTACCAATAAGGATATCGCCGGAGAGATGATTCTCGCCATCGAAAAGAATTTTAAAATCTAAAAACATAAAACTATGGCAATAATTTCTTCTTCAATAATAGTTATAGTGTCAATGCTGCACCTTTACATTTTTTGGCTAGAAAGCTTTGCCTGGACAACAAGAGGCAGGAAAGTTTTTAAAAAGTTTCCTGCCGAACTTTTTGAAAAAACAAAACCTATGGCTGCCAACCAGGGCTTATACAATGGTTTTCTTGCCGCCGGGCTGTTATGGTCGCTGCTTATTGAAACTCCCGATTGGAGATTTAATGTAGCGATGTTCTTTTTAGGATGTGTTGCGGTTGCAGGATTATTTGGAGCGGCAACGGTGCAAAAAAGTATTTTTTACATCCAGTCGGTTCCTGCAATTGCCGGTATGGTTTGCCTTTATTTTAATATTTAATTATGAAGTATATTACTATTATAGTATTATTTTTATTGGGTTCGATAATCATGATTGTGGGTGCTCTTTTTAAACTAATGCACTGGCCAAACTCACAACTAATGCTCATATCTGCCTCAATCCTACAGGTTATCGCCGTTATTATACTAATAATAAAATTGTTAACCAATAAGGATAAAAACAGTTTTCTAAATAAATAAGCTATGAAACTTAAAACAGCTATACTAACACTTGGGCTGCTCCTGCCCCTATGGGGCTTTAGTCAGGATGACGGCTGTTTAAAATTTAAGAACGGTACCTTTAAAGTAACCGATCCCGAAACCAAAAAGGTTTGTATTATTACCCGTAAGGGAGATACACAAACCGAAAGAATGGAAAACTCTGACCAAACCTATGATTTTAAAATCACATGGATAGATAACTGTAAGTATACCGTTAAGCCTACTGCTACTACTATTGAAAGGAACAGGGAGGTGCTTAAAGCCGGAATACTTACTGTTGAAATTATAAAAACAACCGACTCTTCTTATACACAAAAGGTAATGGTAGAAACCAATCCTAAGTTTACCCGTTATGATGAGGTTTACATTGTAAAGAAAAAGGAAAAGAAAACCCTTGATTAATGGTAAAAAAATTACACCTTATACATTAATATATGTTTTTGTTGACTCACTAGCAGTCATCTAATCATACCATATATGGATATTGTTTTTATAATCGTTTTTATACTTACCCTTCTCATTATAATAAGCAACTTCAGTTCGGGAGCTAAAGCAGTGCGTGAGCGTACTCCTAAAGGCATTAAAGAAAAAAAACAGAAAGAGCTTGTAAAAGAAAAACAGAAAGCCTGGATAGAGGACGACCTGATATACGACCCTGAAACAGGTGCAAAAATCACTTTAGAACAGGCACAGTCGGGAGTTTGGGATTTACCATCAGAAGAAGAAAAAGCTAAACATGAAGAAGAACAAAAGGCTTCTCTTAACGAGGCAGGTATTGAATCAGGCTATCTTTTCGAACTTTTAAAAACAAAAGGCTATAAAACCAAAAAACTCAACGATGAACAAATCGATTTTTTAGAACAATCGGCACTACTTGCCCAATATGACAACTGGGGATATACCGATTGCTACATCCTCAATGATGAAACAGTCGTTTTTTCTCCTTATGTAAAGCTAGAAAGACTTCATTATGAAGAATCGCAGCTTATGGTTTGGGTAAAAGTAAATAACGCATCGGGACATTACTTTATGGAACCAAAAAACACTTCCAATAAGCTTTTAGGCAGCTTGGTTCATAAAGAAGACATCAAAATAAAAAATTATAGTGTACACACCATAAAAAAAGGCTTTGATATTACAAATACAAAGAAAATACTGCAAAAGTTTAGTAATGAAAAAGGACTGCAGGTAGAACTAAATAATAATAACCTGCTTATTAAAACCCTCGTTCAGCCAAACAGAAAAGACTTTGAAAGAATAGAAAAGTTACTGTAACAAAAAATTCCATAACTTGGTGGTAGATAATAACAATCAATCACCAACCGAAATGGAAATTTTGGAAACCAGCAGACTACGCCTCAGGAAACTTACCCCTATGGTAATGGATCAGGTTTTTACCACAATGAACGATCATTCCATAATCGACTTTCTGGGTCTTGCCGATTTTGAATCTCTCGAAAAAGAAAAGGAACGTTACAAAAAAGGTCTGCAAACCTACAACAGGAGCTTTGTAAATTTTCAGCTTTTGGAGAAAGAAACCAATCGTGTAATAGGCAGTTGCGGCTTTCATACCTGGTACCCGCTGCATGATCGTGCCGAATTAGGCTACGGCCTGTTTTATGACGGTGATAAGCAAAAAGGATTAATGACCGAAGCGGTTACCGCAGTACTGGATTATGGTTTTACTAAAATGAACTTACATCGTGTGGAAGCACTTACCGCAACCTACAACACAGGTTCTCTCAAAATACTAAAACATTTCAACTTTACTTTTGAAGGCACTTTGCGTCAGCATTATAATGTAAACGGTAAAATGGAAGACTCTGTAATGTATTCGCTTTTAAAACATGAATATCAAAACCATACGTCATGAAAAAAGCTATTCTGATACTAACAGTATTCACACTACTTTCATGTGCTTCCGACAGAAATGTACCAAGAAACGCTATGCTCTACTCGGAGGAACTGGAAACCATTGCCGACAAAATATTTCCGCTTTTTGACTACGAGATAGAAATAGGAGAAAATTATATGGATAGTTTACCCCTAACTAAAAAAGAAATAAGGTTGTTAAAATATAAACTCAAATGCCCTGAGATCTATATTAATTATGACGAAAAACCAGATGAGAATATAGACAGTCTTGTAGTTTTTAAAAGTGGCGGTTACTGGGTAAAGCAACGAGAGGTAATTATTGATATGCGAAAAAAACCACGAACCACCCTACCCTGCGACTGTCCTGCCATTAAAAACAGAACGTATTATAAAACCGGTAAAGCTATAATACCAATATCATAATATAACTTATGAGTAAACCAACACCAACCGAACAGGTAACACAATACATAGCCAAAATGACTCCACAGGTGGCTCAAACCATGCAGGCCATACGCGAGGCAATACTAGAAACCTCTAAAGAAATTGGCGAACATATAAAATGGAACTCTCCCGCCTTTTATTATACAGGCGAAATGAAGGCTTTTGACGCTAAAGAATACAAAAGGGATCTTGTGGTATACAATTTGAGGAAGAATGGCAGTATTATGCTTGTTTTCCCTACAGGAGCAACTATTAATGATACTACGGGGATACTGGAAGGTAATTATACTGATGGACGCCGTATGGTAACCGTTACTGATATTACCGACCTGCAAAACAAAAAGCAGGCTTTACAAACCGTAATTAAACAATGGTTAGACCTTATTGAAAAATGAAATTTGAAAAATACCTAATCATACTGCTAACCGTTTTCCTGTTTTCTTTTCAGTCGGATAAAAACAGTAGCAATATTATTGCTAAATGGGTATGGGTAAAGTTTACCGCAGATATGAATATGGAGTTTATAAAATCTGATAAACTGGACGAGAACAGATGGGGTTTTGAATTAAAAGAAAACGGAAATGCCATATACATGCACAAAGACCCCTCCTCTTCTGCCTGTGGGCATCCCTTATTTCTTCCTCATTTTATTCCTACAGCGGCAAAATGGTATTGGGAAAAAGATTCGGTTATCTGTTTTAAGTATACTTACAATGAAACGCTAGAAAACACATGCTGGAAAATAATTGAAAAGAAGGATGACCAAATGACTCTGTACGAAATTGAATAACGTTAAAATACAACAGCTATGAAAACACACAAACACACCTTTCTCTACATTACCTTTCTGTTGATTTCCGTATCCGGATTTGCACAAAACTCAAACTTATACAAAGCATGGGTACCTACCGGAAAACATGGTAATGTTTACACCTATGAAGCCATTAATGACATTGGTGCTTACCCTAATGCCTTTATATTTGATAAAAGCGGAACTTTACTTGAAAAGTATAAAGGTATTAATTGTGGTACCAGTAAGGTCCGTGGTACCGATAAAGACGTTAACACTAGTCCTAAAACACAGGTATCGGGTAAATGGCGCTGGTTAAAGCCATCGGTTATAGAAGTAGAAACAAAAGAAAGAGGCACACTTATCAGAAAAAAATATAAGGTCTCAAAAGTAGATGACAAATCCTTAATACTTATCGACTTACATTAATTCTATAATAGCTATAAATGCAATTTAAACACTATTACTACCTGGGGCTAACAGTGCTTTTATATAGCTGTAATAATAAAGGAAGCATAACAAATGATGAACAAGAGGTTAACATCAACCCTACAACTGCCATTACCGAAACACACGAGGAAAATACTGTAATTGTAAACTGCGATACGTTACAATTAAAAAACTCTAAAGCTACTCTTTATCTATTTGGAAGCTTTGAAGATGAAGACAGTAATAATACTATTTTTACACTCATACAAAACGGTAAAACAATAATACATGACAGTATTATAAGTAATCGTTTTAAACTACTGTATAAAGATTTTACAGGCGATTCTATAAACGATTTACTGATTCATCATTATACAGGTACGCGTAGTAATGAATTTTACAATTTATATATTACTGATACCTTAAACAACAGGCTGAAAAGAATAAAAGGATTCGAGAAAATCCCTAATCCCAGGTATGACAATGGCTACAGCCTTATAACCTGTTACGGATTAACCGGTACAAACTATGTGAAGTTCTACCACATTGAAAACGACACCATACTAGATTATGGTATTACTGTTGAAGATGATTTAATGCCCGAAAATAATTTTGAAGAACGATACCAGCAGGCCGTAAACAAAATAAAAACGAAACAACATCAATAAAAAATCCCCAACCATTCGGTTGGGGATTTTAATTTTATATCGGTTCAGGTTTATGGCCTGTACTTGATTACTTTT